>CAZTIE010000090.1:0-6111 GCA_964613645.1 uncultured Verrucomicrobiales bacterium | reverse complement strand
TCGAGGGCATTATTCCCATATTACTATGGGTATGACTGCCGCCAAGGAATCACAATAATCCCTCCTCCACCAAATCAGTGGCCCTCTATTGTTTAGAATATGGCAGAAAGATTAAGATCTGCTTAATATCAGTGAATTAATTTTGAAATACCTTCAAGGGAATGTAGATTTTTTGCTATAGTTGGCATACATTCTTAAATTTGCTGCACTCATGAAAACATTATATTTAATAGATGGTTCTGGATTTATCTTTCGGGCTTACCACGCACTTCCGCCCTTAAGCAATCCGCAAGGTGATCCTGTTGGTGCCGTTTATGGTTTTTGTAATATGCTGGTGAAGGTTCTGCAAGAAAGACAATCAGATAACATAGCGGTTATTTTTGATGCTGGCAGAAAAACATTTAGACAAGATATCTATAAAGAATATAAAGCCCACAGGCCACCAGCACCAGATGATTTAATTCCCCAGTTTCAACCTATTCGAGATGCATGTACAGCCTTTGGTATTCCTCATATTGAAAGCGATGGTTTTGAAGCTGACGATTTAATTGCAACCTATGCCCAACAAGCCATCGCACAAGACACTGAAGTTGTTATTGTATCCTCAGATAAAGACCTTATGCAGTTGGTAAACAGTCACGTTACACTGTTTGACCCGATGAAAAATAAGCTTATTGCGGAAGAAGGCGTCTTTGAAAAGTTTGGTGTGACCCCAGATAAAGTGATTGATATTCAAGCCCTTGCAGGGGACGCTTCTGACAATGTGCCTGGCGTTCCAGGTATTGGGCCAAAAATTGCAGCAGAGCTTATTAATAAATTTGGATCGCTTGAAGAATTATATGAAAATGTAGATTCTATCACACAACCAAAACGCAGAGAATCTTTAATTAATAACAAAGAATTAGCCTTTATTTCAAAAGATTTAGTCACACTTCGAAAGGATGCACCTTGTGATTTGCCTTTAAGCAAGATGATCGTTGACGATACAAATCTTGAAAAACGTGACGATTTTTTAAACAAGCATGGATTTTATAAAATTTTAAAACGCTTAGATGGAAAAGTTGAAGAGCAAAAGCCTATTGATAAAACTGATGAAACAACTGAATTACCCATTGTCGACTTTAAAATAAATCCTGTTGACATTATAACAACTGAAGATCAGCTAAAAGCATACATTGATTTCATTTATACAAAAGGTCATGTCGCTGTTGATACAGAAACGACATCTTTAGATACATATACAGCAAAACTTGTTGGTATTAGCCTGTGTGTAGAAGATAAAGTTGCTTATATTCCTTTAAAGCACATTTTTGGCACCCAAATGAAAACTGATATTGCGATACAGTATTTAAAGCCAATGCTAGAGGATGAAGGCATTTTAAAAATTGGCCACAATTTAAAATACGACCGTGCAATTTTTTTGAATCATGGCGCTGATATCAAGTCTTATGATGATACGCTTTTACTGTCTTACGTTTTAAATGGCACGAAACACTTTAATAATCTAGATGTGTTGAGCCAAATCTATTTAAACCATGAAACCATTAAATTTTCAGATGTGTGCGGCACTGGTAAAAAGAAAAAAACCATGGCAGAAGTTGACATAAAAGATGCTGCTGCTTACGCGGGTGAAGATGCACAGACTACGTATCATCTGTGGAAGTTATTTAAACCACAGCTAACCCAAGATAAACAGCATGTTTTATATGAACGTGTGGAACGACCAATGATGATTGTAACATCTACGATGGAACGTCATGGCATTTATGTTGATCCAAAAATTTTAGATACCCTAGGTGCTGATTTTTTGAAAAGAATGAAAATATTAGAAACTGAAATACATGAAAAAGCTGGTGAAGCATTTAACCTAGGCTCCCCAAAACAGTTGGGTGAAGTTTTGTTTGATAAACTGAAACTACCGGGCGGAAAGAAAACAAAAACGGGCAATTATGTGACAGATGCAGATGCCTTAGAAAAATTAAGCAACCAAGGGTTTGAGGTACCAAAACTTATTCATAACTGGCGATCTTTATCAAAATTACAATCAACATATGTTGAAGGTCTAAAATCTGCCATTAATCCAAAAACAGGGCGCGTTCATACGTCGTATTCATTAACGGCAACCAATACAGGACGCTTTGCATCAACGAATCCTAATTTGCAAAATATTCCTGTTCGAACAGAAGAAGGGCGAAAAATACGCTCTGCCTTTTTAGCTGCCCCAGATTACAAGTTGTTGTCTTTGGATTACTCACAAATTGAACTTCGTTTATTAGCTCACATGGCCAAAGTGGAACCTTTAATTAAGGCTTTTAATAGTGGTGAAGATATTCATAAATTAACCGCATCACAAGTGTTTCATATCCCGTTAGAAAATGTCACAAGTGACGATCGTCGTAAAGCAAAAGCTGTAAACTTTGGTATTATTTACGGTATTTCAGCTTACGGCTTAGCAGAACAAATTGGCGTTTCTAATACAGAGGCAAAAGAAATTATTCAAGCCTATATGGCCCAGTACCCAGGTATTCAAGCTTTTATGGAAGAACAAAAAGAATTTGCACGCGCCCATGATTACGTTAAAACAATTATGGGTCGCAAATGCTACACGCTTGGCATTAACGATAAAAATGGCGCACGCAAGCAGTTTGCAGAACGCCAGGCAATTAATGCACCGCTTCAAGGATCTAATGCTGATATCATTAAAATGGCAATGCATGAAATCCATACCATTATTCAAGAGAAAAACTTAAAATCACGCATGTTACTCACCGTGCACGATGAACTGGTTTTTGAAATCCATGATAGTGAAGTTGACACTGCACCACAGCTATTTAAAAATATGATGGAAAAAATTATACATTTATCTGTCCCGTTAAAGGTGGACATGTCTCTTGGTGATAAATATGACAAATAATTTTCTATTTACCTTCTCTTAATACTTTACATATTATAATAAAACCAGCGTCTTCACAGGGTCTATATAATGCATATTGGCGTTCCAACAGAAATTAAAAATAATGAATACCGTGTCGGGCTTGTTCCAAGTTCGGTTAGAGAATTAGTGCATGCAGGGCATCGTGTCTTTGTACAATCTAATGCTGGTAAAGAGGTGGGCTTTTCTGATGATTGTTATCTTCAGGTAGGTGCGCATATTGTTAATACTGCTTCAGAAATTTTTGAAAAAGCAGACTTTATCGTTAAAGTTAAGGAACCACAAGAAAGTGAACTGTTCTTATTACGAGAAAATCAAGTTCTATTTACGTTTCTACATTTGGCGCCAGACCCTAAACAAGCACAAGGATTGTTAACATCTGGATGTGTTGCAATTGCTTATGAAACTGTAACGGATGCAGCGGGGGGATTACCGCTTCTTGCACCGATGAGTGAAGTCGCAGGCCGCATGGCTATTCAAGTTGGTGCCTGGGCATTGGAAAAACATCAAGGGGGCTCGGGTGTACTTCTTGGGGGGGTTCCAGGTGTTGCCCCGGGAAAAGTGACAATTATTGGGGGCGGCGTTGTCGGTATAAATGCTGCAAAAATGGCGATTGGTATAGGTGCCAACGTGACAATTATTGATCGTGATTTAAAGCGCTTACGTGAACTTGACCTGCATTTTAATAATACCATTAAAACGCGTTATTCAACCTTAGAAAATATAGAATCGCTTGTTCATCAATCTGATGTGGTTGTTGGGTCTGTTTTAATTCCAGGAAAAACCGCTCCAAAGTTAGTGTTAAAAAGTATGTTAGACGGTATGCGACCAGGCTCTGTCATGGTTGATGTTGCTATCGACCAAGGTGGATGTTTTGAAACAAGCAAGCCCACAACGCATGATAACCCTATTTATGATGTAAACGGCATTAAGCATTACTGTGTGGCCAATATTCCAGGTGCCGTTGCTAGAACCTCAACGCTTGCACTTAATAATGCAACGCTTCCCTTTGTGTTAGAAATTGCTAATAAGGGATACGTGCAAGCTGTCAAAGACAATCCACACCTTTTAAACGGCTTAACTGTCCACAAAGGCAATATTAGCCATCAAGGTGTGGCAAAAGGGCTTAATATGAACTACGTGCCCTTTCATTAAGCGTGGCAACTTCCGGTTTAAACCGTGTTACAAACTCTTTTGTTAAACCAAACACCCTTTCAAGGCCAGATCTAATGAAGGATACGTATTTATAGGCCATTGGGTCACGTACTTTTGCAGGTTCGTGCACTGTAAACTTTAGGTTTGTCCCCTTTAACACAACCCGCCTTACATTACCTTCGGCACCAATAATGTCGAACCCTGCTCTGTTAAATTCTCTTGAAAAATCCTCCCAAGTAAATTGAGGTGTGCCATAAACAGTGTCACGTAGAAATGCATAAAATTCAGGATTGTGAACAATTACTTCTTCTGGCTGTGGAGATGTTCGCCTTTCTGCTTGTTTTTTTGCCTGGTACTTTTCATGTAGTTGTTGGGGTGACAAAGCCGCTTCTTGAAATCCCTCATCTTGATCATTGTCGTGCTGACGACTATCATCTTCTTCAAGTGATAGTACTGTAGCAATTGCTGGTGGTACAGCTTCTGCAACCATTGTGCTTGAAAGTGTTTCTGGTGCAGATGATTCACCACTTGCTGCAATTTCAGTATCATCAAGTTCTACACCTTTTACGGTTGGCTTAGCAGATAATGCAGCAGCTGATTGTATAGGGCTTCTACGTTTTCTTAAGCCTGGCATTCTAGGCGCTTCTTTCATCCTCCTACTAATATCATCATTCATAATAAAGGGTAATAATAGCGGTTTAATGTCAGTTTGCAATTGGATATAAGCCAGTTCAAGTGGTTGTGACAATGTACTGATCCAGTAGGATTCCATTTGTTTAAGTGTTGTTCCTGGTTTGCTGCACCTTGTTTTATATTTAGTTCTCGTATCTTCAGCAGTTTTTGCTGCTTCTGCATAAAGCTCATCCATTTGATCTATGCGCGTATATCCATTTATAATCTGAAACATTTTGCCCAATGCGAAATTGTTTGACGGAAAATATTCTTGCAGATCAGAAAATATTATAGAAACGGGCTTCACCCAAATAAATCTATTTTCTTCCCCTAGTGTTTTAAAACTAACGTCAGTTTGAAACCATTTTTGAACGCCTGTAATTTCTTTAACGATTTGTCGGTAAGCTTTATCTCGAATTTCTTCATCCGGTTGATCTAAGTTATATGCAACAGTATTTTGAATAAATAATAAATTATTTAAAAAGTTTTCTATTACTATATTTTCCATTTTTCTATTATATGCAACATATGAGGGCGATAAAATAGATACCCGGCAATGACTTTTAAGGGCCTGTTCTTTTTGCATGATGATGTCGGGATCATGATTGTTAGCATCTATCAATCCATATAAATAAGAAATTGCATCTGTTAAAATTTGGTTAATTGACTGAACATCATTTTTTGAAAAGGGGCACGTAGCTGTGCTTGCACCTGGATTAAAAGTATCTTCAAGACGGGAAAGCATAGATGCTACATCTTCTGTACCAGAACCACCTATCATCATTACCTGCATGCCTTTGCCCAATTCAGCTGTTTGAACATTTTTCCCTAATACTCTTGATAGTTGACGATCAAACGGTGCGGCAGCAGACGCTACGCTGATAGCAGCTATTAACACTAAGGATGATTTTAAAAATTTCATGGTGACACCTGTTTAGAATATGTATTTGACAATACGACAACGTAATCAACCTTGTCAATGTATTTAATTATTTGTGCAAACTCTTTATATAGTATTGTACCTTACGTACTCCTAAGAAAAGAGTACAGAAACTCAGTTAATATACTCTTTAAACATGCACTTACCTTAACGCTTGCGCCCTGCATTCAGCAGATCAAGCATGCTTTTCTTTGGCATAGGTGAATTGGTGTTCTGTGTCGTGATTTTTACCCAGCTATAAAGCGTTCCTTCCGGTATACCAAAATCTTTTGCCGTTTGGCTTATAGATTCAGATTTTAAAGTTAAAGTTACACATTCTTGTTTGAATTCTTCAGTGTATGTTTTTATTTTGCGGTCCATGTTTATACCCTTCATTGGTTGAACACAGGTTCATAATAGTGTGTCCTACTTT
>CAZTIE010000089.1:0-6248 GCA_964613645.1 uncultured Verrucomicrobiales bacterium | reverse complement strand
TAACAATTGATGATACTATTCGAGAATACGGTTTGTTTTTGGAATGACTATAGAAAACGTTAACAGAAAATCCACGATAATGGTGAAAAAATATTAGAGCAAAGGTTATGCAAAGGTCTCATAATAAAGACATGAGAGGTGTATAGCTTTTAAAAATTCAGCATTGTTTACTTAACTTCAAAAAAAGTATAAGAAAGGGTGATTAATTTCACATCATCTAAGTCTGGATCCTGCATAATTTCAGGATCAATGTAGAACTGGACAGGCATATCCATCGCC
This sequence comes from uncultured Verrucomicrobiales bacterium, assembly GCA_964613645.1. GTDB lineage: Bacteria > Pseudomonadota > Alphaproteobacteria > Paracaedibacterales > UBA11393 > UBA11393. The sequence goes on along the minus strand of CAZTIE010000089.1, from coordinate 5,969 downwards.
TGATTTGGGTACAGCAATTGGCGTTCAAAACAAAAACAGGCAACTTTACTAAAATATTGCCCGGCTTTTTCTGGCGTTACATTATAGGTTGCCATACCAATAATAGGTTTGTCTGTTAAGTTTTCTGCCCTATAAAATGCCAAAGCATTTTGGCCCACTTTAATGGTGGTTTCATGTTGAAGGGGGGTAAATTTCCAGCGTAAATCACGGTGAACATTGGCAACAAATTGAACTTTAATAAGCCGATTCGCTGTTTTTTTAGAGTAAAACTGGACAATTTTAGGCGTACCACCATACCCTGTTTTTTGACAAAACATACGGTAAAGCGGCACACATAAATAAGCAAAACCAAACATGATAAGAAACAAGCTTGCTAAAATAATACCGGTTTTTGGATCTTTTTTAGGCTGCTTCATGAAGTGTTCTGTGCATAATATTTAAGAGCGTGCAGTAATATCTTTTTCCATCTTTTGGTCACGTTGATATGTAACATTACGCATTGACGTATAAATATCGAGAGAGTTCTTTCGAAGGTCGTCTAAGAATTCAATAACTTTTTCACGTTCAGATATAATTTGAACACCCCACATAGCCATATATAAATTGCGTTGTTGCAAGTGACGGTTACTATGACGGTGATCATTTTTAACGATCATACCAACTGGGTTTGCCATAAAGTCGCCAGCAATGCCAAACATACCTCTAAATGTTGAAGAGCCAAATAGCGGTAGCACTAGATATGGACCAGATTCCATGCCCCATGATGCAAGAGTTTGACCAAACCACGCCTGTTTGTTTTCTAAACCTAAGCCTTCAGCCATATCAACCATACCCAAACCACCAAAAATTGTGTTGATGATAAAGCTACATGATGTTTGAAAGAATTCGTCCATTTGCCCTTGCAACAAATGATTAACAGCGTATAGTGGACTTGCTAAGTTATTTAAGAAATTATCAACACCTGTTCTTGCGACACTCGGTGTAAGATTTCTATAAATATGTGCTAGCGGTTCAAATAACATGATATCTAATGCACCGTTAATGTTAAAGATAACACGGTTTAACGGCTCTAGTGGGTCGTCATATCCGCCCATGCCAGCGCTATAGTCATCATGTTCAACATCTTCTTTAATTTCAATAACGGCACCGTGTTTTTTCTTAGCAAATTTTTTAAGATCAGCGTCAACAAGTTCTTGGGTTTCTTGTTTTGTATATGCTTGAACTTTAACTTTTTCAGCTTTCTTTGATTCAGCCATAAGTGTTGTTGCCATCACGGCCGTTAATAAAATGGAAAGACGCATTTAAATCCTCTAACAATGATAAAAATAATATTTACATCAAAATTTAGCAAATACTGATATAAATAGATACCCCCTTATATATGATTATCAACTTTTATTTGCAACATAGGCCGCTAGCCATAATTGAACATCTTGGCTCAAACACTCTGAAACCGACTGTAACACACCTTGATGGTAGCTATTCAACCACTGTTTTTCATCTGACGTTAATAAATTCAAATCTATCGCCTTTGTATCAAAATGTACTTTGGTTAATGTTTCAAATTGATAAAATCCTGCATATTCAGACTCTACAACAAGCTCTAAATTTTCATGCCTGATACCATAATGATTGCCATCATAGTAACCAGGCTCATTCGAAACGACCATTCCAGGTTCTAAGGGGATGCTAAAACCGAATTTACTAATACGTTGTGGGCCTTCATGAACACTTAGAAAACTACCAACACCGTGACCTGTACCGTGGCCGTAATCTTTCCCTTGTCTCCATAAAAACTGTCGCGCCATAATATCTAGGTGTGCTCCCGTTGTGCCCTTTGGAAAAATACAAGAACTTAAGGCAATATGTCCTTTTAAGACCAAAGTATAATCTTTTTTCTGTGCATCTGTAAGCTTACCTACGGCAATTGTTCGCGTAATATCTGTTGTGCCATCTAAATACTGCCCACCAGAATCCAACAAAAGTAGCGTATCTTTTTCGGTCAAAGGACGATTTGTTTTTTCCACTGGCTTATAATGAACGATTTTTCCATTAGGACCAGATCCTGCAATGGTTGAAAAACTAGGCATTTTAAATAAAGGCTGTTTTTTACGTTCGCTAAGAATACGGTCCACAACATCAAGCTCTGTAATTGTCTCTTTTTGTGGGTGGGTATCAATCCAATGCAATGTGTTGATAACGGCAACGCCATCTTTCAGGTGTGCTCTTCTCATGCCATTTTGTTCAATGCTATTTTTTCTAGCTTTTAAAAGGGTAATGGGATTGTTTTCTTGAATATCAGTATGCTTGCGTCGATTCATCACAATTGCATAAGGGGTTTGTGCAAGATCATACTGTAATACAGGGACAGATTTTAAGAAATCAACTAATTTATCTTCACTATGAAAGGTAGCTATACCTTGAAAACTATCTATAACCTCAGGTGTCAATTTTTCAAGATCTACAAAAACATGAACATGACCAGATTCATCCAAAACAGCCATACTATGTAATATGGGCGTATAAGGCACATCATGACCGCGTATATTTAATAGCCAGCAAACATCTTCACACATGGGTATCAACAATGGGTGCTGAACCTGTTTTCTTACAGTATCTATTTTATCTTTGGCGCTCATACCGGTATATTGAATGTCTAATAAAAAGCATTTTTCTTTTGAAGGTACGGGTCTATCATGCCACCACGCATCAAAAGGGTCGTCCTTAAAAGGTTGCAGGATGAAATATTTAGCTAAACTATTCGCTTGCTTCGCTGTGACTAGCCATGGATCAAATGCAATTGACTGCGCATTATGCCGTTGCAATAAGCCTGATAAACTAATGTCAGCAGGGTTTACAATATGCCATTGATCTCTATCAATTTCTTGTTCTGCCTGCAAAGTATAGCGACTATCTGCAGATACGATAGCGTCATTTTTTGTGACGACAGCATACCCAGCAGAGCCACTGAAACCGCTAACATAGTGTAATTTTTCATCACAAGGCTGAATATATTCACCTTGAAAGCGATCCGCTTTGGGGATATAAATAGCATCAACTTTAGCACTTTGAAGATAAGATTGCATTTTATGTAACATAGAATCCGATTTTTACATAACCTCTGTTAAGAGTATTTCATGTCTGCACTTGATTTGGAACCCAAAACAATTCATATACTTTTGGCGCCATATTCAAACGCCATCAATCATGCTAGCACACCCTCTATATTGCATCCTTGTTAAATCATGCTACAATTAATTAAAGTTTAACTAATTTTTATATTGTTCTTTAGGCATATGACAACATCTGCATCTCCTGAAAAATCAGAAACAGGAAAAACACGGCGTGATTTTCTAACATTATCTGCTATTGCAGCGGGCGGCGTGGGTGCCGGAACTGTTGCCATTAAAGTGTTAAACAGCATGAATCCAGCAGCAGATGTTAAGGCTTTATCATCTATTGAAGTTGATATTAAAGATTTAGAGCCCGGCACATCTAAAACAGTCGTTTGGCGCGGAAAGCCTGTTTTTGTAAGGCGTCGCACTGAAGCAGAAATTCAAAAAGCACAAGAAACACCGTTAAAAAGCCTTAAAGACCCTGAAACAGATCAGGAACGATTTGCTCTTAATCCTGAATATTTAGTGGTGGTTGGTGTCTGTACGCACTTGGGTTGCATTCCAAATGAGCGAAAAAATATGACAACGGCAGATGGTGGTGGGTGGCTGTGTGCTTGTCATGGGTCTATCTATGATACGTCAGGACGCATTGTATCTGGACCGGCACCAACAAACTTGCCTGTTCCGCCATACACGTTATCAAATACAACGCTTAAAATAGGTTAACTGATGAACATTTTAAATTGGATTGATAAGCGTCTTCCTGTCGTTACTTTTGTAAAAGAGCACTTGAAAGATTATCAAACGCCTAAGAACCTAAATTATTTGTGGAATTTTGGGTCTATCGCCGGCATCATGCTGGTTATAATGATTATCAGCGGCATATTTTTAGCAATGCACTATACGCCGCATGTAGACCATGCGTTCGCAAGTGTTGAGCATATTATGCGCGATGTTAACGGTGGCTGGCTTATGCGCTATGTTCATATGAATGGTGCTTCTATGTTCTTTATTGTAGTATATCTGCATATTTTTCGTGGTCTTTACTTTGGGTCTTACAAAGAACCACGTGAACTTTTGTGGATCATGGGCGTTTTTATTTTATTTGCTATGATGGCAACAGCTTTTATGGGGTATGTGCTGCCTTGGGGGCAGATGAGCTTTTGGGGCGCTACCGTTATTACGAATTTATTTTCTGTTTTCCCTGGTGGCGAAAGTATTGTGCAATGGCTATGGGGTGGATTTTCTATTGGTAACCCAACCTTAAATAGATTTTTTGTTTTACATTATTTATTGCCTTTTATTATTGTTGCCTTAGTTGTGATTCACTTAGTCTGCTTGCATCAGTTTGGTTCAAACAATCCTAAAGGTATAGAGGTTGATAAGACAAATGGTAAAGATACAATCCCCTTTCATCCCTATTACACGATTAAAGATTTTTTTGGTTTTGGTGTGTTTTTTATCATTTATGCATTTTTCGTATTTTATGCGCCAAACTTTTTTGGGGAACCTGATAATTATATTCAAGCAAACCCTTTGGTCACACCACCACATATTGTTCCTGAATGGTATTTTCTACCTTTCTATGCAATTCTAAGATCAATTCCAGATAAGCTTGGTGGCGTACTAGCTATGGTTGGCTCCATTGCTGTTTTGTTTATTGTGCCGTGGCTTGACAGGCACCCTGTAAGATCTGCACGTTACAGACCTTGGTTTAAAATTGCGTACTGGCCTTTTATTATAAATTTATTTGTTTTAGGTTACATTGGCGCAAAGCCACCTGAAGGTGTTTATCTTTATATTGGGCAGTTTGCAACACTGTATTATTTTTTTCACTTCTTTGCTATTTTGCCACTTTTAAATAAATACGAACCCGTGCTGACATTACCAAAAGGGATTTAGCCATGAATTATATAGCAACTATCTTACTTGGTTTTTCGCTACTAGCGGTGCATGCAAATCATGATGCACCTGACCCATTACCAGAAATTCCGTGGAGCTTTGATGGATGGCGTGGTACCTTTAAACGCGATCAACTTCAGCGTGGCTTTCAAATTTATAAAGAGGTTTGTTCATCTTGCCACGGCATTAAGTTACTACGGTTTAGAGAACTTGAAGAAATCGGTTTTACAGAAGCACAAGTTAAAGCATTAGCGGCATCTTACGATGTTGATGATGGACCAAATTTAGAGGGTGACATGTTTGTCCGAAAGGGGCTTCCTAGTGATGTTCTTCCTGGACCATATAAAAATGACAACCAAGCAAAATCTGCTAATAATGGTGCTGTGCCACCAGACTTATCTTTAATTGTGAAAGCACGTAAAGGTGGAGCAAATTACGTAAGAGCACTTTTGACCGGCTATATGGACCCGCCATCAGGTATAACTTTACGTGAAACAGAGCATTATAATCGCTATTTCCCGGGACATAAAATTGCGATGGCGCAGCCCCTTGTAGCAGACGATCAGGTTACATACGCAGATGGTACAAATGCAAAAATTAGCCAAATGGCACAAGATGTAACCGCATTTTTAGCCTTTGTTGCAGAACCAGAAATGGAGCACAGAAAACGTGCAGGCTTTGAAACACTTCTGTATTTGGCCTTTATGACCTTATTATTTTATTTGACAAAGCGCAAAATTTGGAAAGATGTTAAGTAATACTTTTCTATTGTTAACAATATGCCTCTGTTAACTATTTTTATTCTCAAACGTTGCATCAGTTTTCAAAATACACACATCAAATTTTAACTTTGACACATCTATACCAATTGTTACACTCATAAGTAATACCAATTGTCAAAAATAAGTAACACTATTATTTTGTAATATGATAAGCTATATATGTGTATAT
>CAZTIE010000088.1:107-6305 GCA_964613645.1 uncultured Verrucomicrobiales bacterium | reverse complement strand
GCGACAGATAATGAAATTAACTAGGAATACAGATTAGCTATTTTTAAGTTTGTCCGTAACTCCCCAGCTGGTCACTGAACTGTCAACACCCGCCGATGTCATCCCAGCCAAGCTGTCGCGATGATTATTTAAAAGAGGTTTGAGTAATAACGACAGCGCGAGCTGGGATCCATCCGAAAAATTTTTCAAAAACCCTCAAAAAAACTTGCAAAAATATACAGTTATGATCAAATAGCACCATGGATGAAAAAGATATCGTTATTGAAAAATTACTTGCGCGAATAGATGAGCTAGAAGCTTTAGTTGCAGAGCTTACAAAACGTCTATCAAAAAACAGTCGCAATAGTTCAAAACCACCATCAAGCGATGGGCTATCTAAGCCACCGAAAAACAAAAATAATTCGTTACGACAAAAAGGCAAAAACAAAAGTGGTGGCCAACCTGGACATAAAGGCGAAACACTTAGACAAATAACATCACCTGACAAAATTGAATATCATCGTTTAGTTAACTGCCCAACGTGCTCAGCAAATCTAAAATTTTCGCCATCGTTAGGCACTATAAAAAGGCTGGTATTTGATTTGCCTGTACCCAAGATAGAAGTAACAGAGCATCAAGCTGAAATAAAGAAATGCTGTTGCTGCCACCAGCGGGTAATAGCGCCATTTCCAAACGGTATCAATGCGCCAACGCAATATGGAGATGTTTTAAAAAGTTATGCGGTTTATTTACAGCAACAACAATTTATTCCTGAGGATAGATTGCGACAACTATTTCAAGATTTATTCAATGTTAACTTAGCAACTGCGACAATCAATAAATTTAGTGAATCTGTTTATGACAAACTAGAATGTTTTGAGCAAGAGATGCTAACACAATTAAAACAAGTCCCTGTAAAACACCTGGATGAAACAGGCTTTAGAGTTAACGGAAAAACGCAATGGTTACACGTGGTGGCAACAGAAGCATTGACCTATTACCATATTTCGCCTAAAAGAAAATGCTTATTAGAAGGCTTGTCAGGCATTGTTGTTCACGACCATTGGAAATCATATTACAAATTAATTGATGTAGAGCATGCGTTATGTAATCAGCATCATTTACGTGAATTAAAAGCGGTTATTGAATATGATAAAGAAACATGGGCACGCCATGTGCAACAATTTTTTCGTGTTGCATTACGTTATAAGCATCATTGTAGCGATGAATACATCCCTAAAAAAATATTAGAACAGTTATTTAAGCTTTATGATAATTTTATTGAAGAAGGATTACCAATTTATTCAAAGGAAAATAAACGCGGTAGGCGGGCGAAAAGAACCGGGCATAATCTAGTATTGCGACTAAAACAATATCGCAGCGATGTTTTACGATTTTTAACAAATCCATTAGTACCATTTACTAATAACCAAGCTGAGCAAGATTTGCGAATGATGAAAGTGAAACAAAAAATATCCGGTGGCTTTCGCTCAGAAAGAGGCGCAAAAATATTTGCACGCGTTCGCGGGTTTATTTCTACTACCCGTAAACAAGGATTAAATGTATTTGATGCAATTTCGCAAGTCATACGAGGCGAAACACCTCAGCTGATTTAAATATTTTTAAATCTAATATGTTTGAGGGTTTTTGAAAAATTTTTCGGATGGATCCCAGCTCGCGCTGTCGTTATTACTCAAACCTCTTTTAAATAATCATCGCGACAGCTTGGCTGGGATGACATCGGCGGGTGTTGACAGTTCAGTGACCAGCTGGGGAGTTACCTTTTTGATTGAATTTCACATTAACAAAAACATCTTGTCAATCGTTAAGTTTCATGGTAATTTTTTGTACTTCCTTAAAAAAATATTTCACTTATTCCGTTATTTTCGACAGAGTTTTTAAATCACGAAAATGTCACAGGAGACAATCATGCTAAACCGTACCAGTCGTAAAAAACAAGCTCAAGAAGTTGCTCAATCTCTCGCACCCGCCGCGGGTGAAATTGCTAAAACAACGTTTAATGTCGCCGTAGCCGTTGGCAGTACCGCAGCAAATATCGCCTCACCCGGTACTGGCACAGCGGTGGGCTTAGGCGCAGGATTAGTGGGGAATATATTTACACTCGCTGAAACCATTTATCAAATTGCGCGAGATGCCCAACACAATAAAGCACAATGTCTTCGTTTAGCAGATAGTGTCGCCATATTATGTCGTGCTTTACATGGCCTTACACATAGCAAGATTTTATGCAAAAAACGTTAAAATATTTCACGAGGATTTTAATATGGAAAAAGAGCAACCTTTTCCACAAGAAGATAAACAACCAAATATACAGAGTCAAAGTAGTCATGGTGATGATGCAGAGGAACAGGAAGCAAAAGACAAAGTATACAAAATGCTAGTAGTTGATGGTGAACTTACAGATAGAGTATTGATGAATATTTATAAAATCACTAAAACAGTATACAGCCAAGAAATAGCTGTACATATAAATAAGCATTGCCTTAAATTGCAAGACAGATTACGTCTTCGGGGTAATCAATGGAATAATATATATAGGCAATACAATACGTTTATTACTCCAGATGCTTTTAATAAAAAAGATAAGAAATCACTTGAGCACAGCGAGAACAATCTTATTGAAAAACTTTCCTCGCTATATGACGTAGAAATGGGGGAAGTCCCAGCGATAAAAGAATTAAGGGAGCGGCGCCAAGAACAGGATAAACAGTTCCGTGAGCTAGCTGAAAAACGTGCTGAACAGAATAAACGACTCCGTGCACTAGATGCAAAAACTGCCCGCAAGCGCAATGAAATGCAAAAAAATGAAGAGATAATAGCTAAGCTCCAAGCGCATCTTAAGTATAAAAATGAAGAAAGAAAATGTTTACTCAAAGAAATATCATATCAAATAACAATCGACAGCGCGCTTGCAAAGAATACAATTACTAACCTTCGTAATATATCTGAAAGAACATATGGCTTTGCAACATCCATAGAAATAAATGAACTTTGCCTTAATTTGCATAATAAATTACACCTCGACCGACAGCAGTGGGATAATATTTTTTCCAAATTTGATAAATTTATTGCTGACGATGCCTCTAATAAACGAAGGGGGAAACCACTTCAGTACAGCAAAGATGATCTTATTAAAAAAATTTCATCATTATATGCGTTAGAAAAGAGCCAGATTAAAGAGATTAAGTACTATGAGAAACAACTCGCCAAACAGCGAAAGAACTTGCGACAAAAAAATAAACTAATTGCTAACCTCAAAGCACAAACGGCATCTCATGACCCGAACCCAACGCTCCTTGAACCAACAGAAAATTTTAACAGCATAACAGAACAACCATCTCATCAGGAAGATAATCATCCAAATACTTTTAGTCAACATATTGATGAAGATGCATATGAAGAGTACTTGAAGGAAGCGAATAAAAAACTAGACAACATAACTGAGTTTGACAGTCAATTTATACAAAAGGCAATCACTGATATTCACTGCTTAACCACAAGCATATACAGCGAAAAAATATCTTCAGATATAAGTGAACATTGCCTTAGATTGCATAAACGGTTACAACTTAAAGGTAAGCAATGGAACAATATATTTAACCAATTCAAGACATTCATTGATGAAGACACTTTTAATAAAAAATCTGGGAACGCATTTCAGTACAACGGAACTGACTTGATTGAAAAAATTTCCTCGCTATTTAAAATAGAAACGAGACACGTTGAAGAAATAAAACACTATGAAGAACAACTCGTTTGCCAACAAGACGAATTGCAACAAAAAGATGAGCTAATAACCAAACTCGAAACACAAATCATGTCTCACAGTCCTAATGCAACGAACCCAACTTTTTTTAACTCAGTAAGACCTGTTGGCAAGAGAAATAAACCTTCATCTAGCAATGAAGATGAGCAATTATTCAAACGGCACAGAGCACATGATCAGCCTATAACTGAGCCTGTAAATAAATTTGTGTAACACTTATTCTCAATTAAGCTATCGCCAAAAAGCGATTTTGGCGAGGTCGAGCTCACAACACCTCGAGACCGTAATGGTATCTTTGAACCGTGGATTATTCACAAAGGACAAACGCGGGTTACTGACTTTGATGAGCAAATTTTAGCGCTTTATGCCAGACGAAATTAATGCTTGGCAAACGCGGCCTTTAGTCTGAAAAATGGACGATGTCTGTACATGATTGGCGTCCATCTTTATTTACCCACAATACACCTTAACAATCCCGACACGAGAATGCCCAAGTTCGTCGGAAATGATAAATCGTACCTTCTGGTCTAGCTGTCGTTGTGCTGGCGTCATGGCACGGTATTTGATGCCGCCTTGGCGGAGGCATTTCCAGCCGTTGCCGTTGGTTTCTTGGTTGGTGAGTTGTTCATATCGGTTTTGTGCGTAGGCGTGTCTTAGTCCATGGAGATTTTTGAGGTTGATATCTCTGGCACAGTAATCGTAATAGTTGCGGTGTTCTTTATAATTTTTATTTTGTGGTATCAGTGAGTGTCCATTGGGGAAAGTGGCAAAATAATCAACTTTGCTTTAAAATTAACGTTAAAAACGTATTGAAGGTTTATCGTTATGGCTCCTGAACTAGAATTTTATCCTCTCGCTGACAAACCAGAGTTTTTAGAGCAGTTAGCCACTTGGAATCACAATCAATGGGGTTATTTTCGACCAAATGAAACTATTCAATTTAGTCGTAATCTATTCACAGAACGGTTAAATCGAGATCATTTACCTATTACCTATGTAGCTCTTTTAAATGGCCAGCCTGTAGGTATGTTCTCCTTAATTACCGACATATATGAAATGGGATACCCCAATACACCCATGTTAAATAATGTTTACGTTGATAAGCAACATAGAAAGAAAGGTATTGGCAAAGCAATGGTTGCTCACGCTGAACAAGTTGCCTCAGAATTGGGTTTTGAGAATATATTTTTGTTCACTGGCGAAAAATCCTTAAATAAATTTTATAAAAGTATTCAATGGGAAAAAACCGGTAGTGGTAAATTTTTAGGTGATCATGATATTTGGTTTTTTGAAAAAAATATTGCACCTGCTCCGATAAGTCGACCAAGATGATGAAGTTATCTAAAATGTAGTGGTGTGATTACCATCAACAAAGCAAAAAGATATCAAATCGTTGTTGCCCTATAACTGGCAACCAAATCGCTGATTTTGTTGGATCCGCGAATGTCATTGTTATCATGTGAGTTTAATGTCTGCGCGGGATATTCGCTTGACACAACCTACATAAATACTTGCTACTTATTTTTGTCAATATTCCTGTCATGCGACAATACATGAGTGTAAACAATGTCGTTTATCGGGTGTTTACTTGCGCAATGCTGATATTGTTTTCTTCGAAATATCGTTGTTGCGATTTGCCACTTTGTTCCCATGCTTTGATGTGTGATAGCCAAGCGCGACTTTTGTGCTGATGTTTAGATGTTTCCATAACTGTTTCCTCATAATCGATGAGAACAGTGTGACGGAAGTTAACGTGAGTTAATAGGTGTGGTTAATTTGACGGTTACGTTTTTTTTGCTGTTGGAGAAGATTATTTCAACGCTTCAACTGTGCGTAATTCTCTATCAGTGTAGCCATGTCAGTTAAATTTTCTGAGGGAAATTTAAAAAAGGAATATTGACTACCCTCTTGTTTCTGTTCCTGATTCGGAAGTTGAGATGCGTCATTAGTAGTTGAATGCTCATCATATATGAACGAATTAATAACAGCCCAAAACTCATCTGGATTAATATCCGTCGATTAATGAGTATCGTCTTGGTGTTGATTTGCTTGTTGCATATATTTGCTTGCGATTTTCTGCCCATTCGGTTGCTTAAAAATCGCTATAACCTCATGATGATTGCATCCATCAGCTATCAATTTTTCATAGTAATATTTGACTGCATCGAGATTCCCAGACCCGCCATCATGACTCACCATTTTAACAATGCTATCAGGCATAAATCCTAAATCTTGTAACGCTTGAAAGTTACTTTTAACTGCATCGAGATTCTTAGACCCGCCGCCATGACTCACCATTTTAACAATGCTATCAGGCGTAAATCCTAAATCTTGTAACTTATGAAAGTTACGTTGAACTGCATCGAGATTCTGAGATCCGCCGCCATGACTCACCATTTTAACAATGCTATCAGGCGTAAATCCTAAATCTT
>CAZTIE010000087.1:0-6331 GCA_964613645.1 uncultured Verrucomicrobiales bacterium | reverse complement strand
TATCCCTTTTGCACCAGTCATTGACACACCATAAACTGACTTTAAAATGACGACTAGCAGATATTCTAGTGCCGCCATCTTTTACATATAAAACAACACGATGACGTAGGTCTAAGCTATAGGACATAATATAAACTCTTTTTTGACTTAGTATACTGCATATGGCTTGTTTTTGGAATGACTATAATACTTATTTTTGATGATTGGAAAAAGTGCGTTGTAGAAAAGTTAAAAACCTACAGGAAAATATCAAAAAATAGGCTCATTTTCTAAGGCCAGGTTGCCTCTGGTGGCATGCTCATTAAAATGGCCTCCGTATTACCACCAGTCTCTAGGCCAAATTTAGTACCGCGATCGTAAAGCAAGTTGAACTCCACATACCGCGACCTTTTATGCGATTGCTGTTTTAGATCCGCTTCATCATATTCAGTATGCATATGACGACGCACAATGTCTGTATAAATAGTCTTAAATGCAGTACCAACACCTTGCGTAAAAGCAAATAAATCATCAAACATTGCATCGTTTTCGACATATTGATAATCATAAAAAATACCACCAACGCCTCGTGTTTCTTTACGGTGCTTTAAGTAAAAATATTCATCACACCATTTTGAAAAATCGGGATAAAAATTTGGATTATGTCTATCACACACAGTTTTAAAAGCCTGATGAAAATCATTTGTATCTTTTTTTATTGGGAAAACTGGCGTTAAATCACCCCCGCCGCCAAACCACGTTTTTTGTGTCGATATCATGCGTGTATTCATATGTGTAATGGGAACATGGGGGCTTTTTGGATGCATAACAAGCGATATGCCAGATGCCCAAAAAGATGGATCATCCTCACAGCCAGGGATTTTTGATGCAAAATCTTTATGAAACTGACCGTAAACAGTCGACACATTAACACCTGCCTTTTCAAAAACATCACCCCGCATAACAGCCGTGACACCACCACCTCCCTCATTGTTTTCTTGTGTTGTGTCATGACGCTTCCACTCTGTCTTTTCAAACGCTGCAGCACTGCCCATTTCTTTCTCAATTACTTCCAGCTCGTGGATAATCTGTGACTGTAAAGCCACAAACCATTCGCTTGATTTCTTTTTTAATTTCATTTGTGCTTGCATTTCATTCCTAATTTTGCGTTAATAGAATAAACTTATTTAAAAATTTATATATATTTCGAGGTTTTTACAATGAAAAAATTTTCAATAATGACATTACTAGCTTTTTTTGGATCAATGTATCCAACAGAAACAAGTCACGCTTATGGGGCACCACATAAAAAGCACTTTCATAAAAAACGTACAGGAATAGCACCTGTTAAAAAGGCTTACCGTAAAAAACCTGCAAAGAAAAAATATTCACCACAATATTGTGGTATGCAAAATGATAGTAACACTGCGTATAATACTGTACCAGTACAAGTAACACCCATGGAAACGGGATCTATGAATAACGGATCTGGATTTTACTTTGGTCTTGGTCTATCAGCAAAACACTTAAGTGGTGACCACAATTTAATAACCCCTGCAGATAAAATCAACCAATCTGGGATTTCTGCAACAGGATTGGGTAGCGAAGTGCACTTTGGGTACGCGCATAAGTTCGATTCATGGGGCGTATCTGCTGAAGTCTATTTCGACCCGTTGTCCTTAGTAGCAAAAAATGATTTTCAATTCAATAACCAACTGCAGCAATACCGCTTAAAGATGAAAAATACATACGGTATAGCGCTTCGTGCGGGCTACCATGTTAGCCCTACAACGATGATTTTTGGCCGATTAGGTGTCGAATCAACAAAAATGGAGCTGCGCTTTAAAGATGCTGCAAATGTTATGAGCCCTATTCAAAAATCAAAGACCCAATTTGCACCAACACTTGGTTTTGGTGTGCGTGATATGTGTAGCGAAAATTGGGCATATACAGTTGAGTACGTATATAGCATGTATAGCAATCAAACCTTTACAAGTGGCACGACAACAACACGTGTAAGACCATCTGGTCATGCCTTAAAATTATCAATATCACGCATTATTTAATCTAAAGGACTTTGTTATTAAAGCCGCACACTTTTCATAACGGTGGTGCGGTTTTTTTACTATAGGTATCTTAACGCTATGAACGTAACATTAAGATATTGAGGATCTTTTTGGATCTGCTGTGAGACACTATTAACTTTAGCTATTGATATAACTATAGCCCAGATCAAACACAATGATTTTCTGATGGGTCCGCCACGATTCCCACAGTGCAGTTGTCCGCCACCTCCGCCACCACGAAGCACACAGTCACCCCATCACTTAAAAACCGTTAATTTTTGGTTAATAAGTTATGGTGCTAAGACTTTTCAATCTTGCACATAGCATGTATACTCAACTTGAATTCTTAGTTGTGTGTACATGACTCTAGGTTCGAGAGAATTATTTCTGTATTCTTTTAATACAAATATGACCGCAGCTGATCAATCGCACTTAATTGATCCCCACCAAAACGTGTCTCTCTATTGTTAGGATACACAACATAAGTTAATAAATCGTCAATATCTAAGAAAAAATCAACTTATGAATTGAGGTTTGAGAATTTGATGATAGCCCTTAAGTTTGTTGTAAATTTTTCGGAAAACCGTTGTCTGATAGTATTTTTGTACAATGTTCAGCTCTTCTAGGGGTGTCATTAAAATATTCATCGCCTGAACGACATTGTCCACGCTGTAAATATGAAATTTTTTAGCGTTAACAGCGCGTTGTATGGCAGGTCGCAATGTTAAATTATCAAGGTTAGATTTTGGAATAATCACACCTTGAGAACCTGTCAGACCCATCTCACAGCAAATCTTGTAGTATCCTTCAATTTTCGTATGGATACTGCCAACAGCCTGAGATTCACCAAACTGATTCATAGAACCCGTTATGGCAATTTCTTGACGAATAGGCTGCTTTGCAAGTGACGATAAAATCACAATAAGCTCTGCCATAGATGCGCTATCACCATCGATGCCACCGTAAGATTGCTCAAATGTTAAAGATGCGCCGCAACATAAGGGAAAATCTTGTGCAAAGGTCCCTTTTAAATACCCTTCTAAAATTAAAGCGCTTTTTTGTTGAAGCGGACCTGCCATCTCTGTTTGATGTTCAATATTAATTACACCGTCTGTTCCAACGTAGGTTTGTGCAGATATTTTTGATAGCGCGCCAAATTCATCATCCCCAACACTAAGCACTGTTAAGGCATTTATTTGCCCTACGCGGTAACTTTTTGTATCAATCATGATAATGCCGTTTTTAATTTCGCGTATTGTTTGATCTTCTATTCGGCATTGTCTTTGATGACGTTCATCTAAAACCCTTTGTATAGTTGCCTTATCTAACGACAAATGATCTGCCCTAAAGGCTATCGATTCTTCTATTATATGAACAAAACCTTCAAAGTGAGATGTGAGCCGTTTCATATGACTTGCTTCACGAGATGCCCTGTTTATTAAATATTTTAAAGCTGTTTTTGTGATGCCTTTTTTAAAAAAACGATGGGCATAAAGTGTTAATAATTTTTCGTATGCTTGCGTATTAGATGCCGTTATTGGCATATCAGGATCAATCTCGGCCTTCACCTGAAAATAGGCAAAAAAATCTGGGTCTTGCTGTATAATTTGATAATATAAACTGGGTGATGTAACTAAAAAGATTTGTACTTTTAAAGGTATGGGGACTGGTTGCGGTCTATCTAATAACGGCGGTGAATTTTCTCTATACTTTTCATGAATAGTGATAGCTTTATCGCGCAGAGCAATTTTAAAATCTTCCCACAGCTCTGGATTGTTCAAAATATCTTCTACACGAATAATTAAGCACCCACCATTTGCTTTATGAAGCGCTCCAGCTTTAATCATTGTAAAATTGGTCTCAACACCTTGGTTTGCAGTATTGGCGTATTCAATAGACCCAAACATAGTATCAAAATCCGGATTAGCTTCTAAATGCACAATAGGATGTTTATCTTTAGAATGATCTACAAATAAATTGGTTGCATAGCGCTGTAAGGTTTCTTGATCATTTTGTGTTTCGACATTACTCTCTATATCAAAAAATAAGCCTATATTAGACAAAATATCTATCAACAAATCGTCCAGCCAGGTGCCTAAAAATTTAATGTATGATTTTTTAAATTCTTTCCAAATAGGCGTAATATTTTTCTTTATAACCCTTTTTTTAAAAGCACTAATTTTACGATTGGCTTTTTGTGTGGATAAGTTTGCCGTTA
The DNA here is from genome assembly GCA_964613645.1 of uncultured Verrucomicrobiales bacterium. Classification (GTDB taxonomy): domain Bacteria; phylum Pseudomonadota; class Alphaproteobacteria; order Paracaedibacterales; family UBA11393; genus UBA11393. Next base: position 2,068 of record CAZTIE010000087.1, on the reverse strand, counting down.
AAGATGTTTTAGCTAAATTTTCACGAATAGATTTTAAATCTTTTTCTGAAAAACTTTCTGCATTTTCATTAAGCTCCACATTAATATCTTCTGTCGTTTGCTCCAGATGAAATCCTTTTTTGTCGGCAAATTCAGCAAGAGCTTTAAATTCTTTATCAATATTATACTGAACCTGTGTTGCTATATTTTCAACTGTTTTAATATAAGCACTAGAATGAACAGTTTTATTAATAATCGTTTTGACATTGTGAATAAAATCTTTGAGTGCATTTGCAAACACTATGCCCTCTCCTGCTGGAAGCGAAAAAGGTATAGGCGCATTTTCTTCGTTAAAATTCTTAAGATATATCCAGTCTTCAGGGGGTGGCATTTTTTCGGCGTGTGATTTTAAATAAGATAATGTGGAGGTTATGCGCCCGGTTTGATTATCCCCAATCACAAGAGTGTGATAGTGAGATTCACGCATTTTTAATGCAAAATCAATCGCTTTTTTTGCACGTTTATGCGAACTTAAATCAAAAAATACACGGTGCGCTAAACCCAAATCTGAATAGATGTGTTTTCTCTGTTCCGTTTTATGACTTGCTAACATTTTATACAACCTAAAAGCCCACTTACCTTTAGGATATATTAAGGATGGTTAACGTTATGTAAATACAGCCATATTTCTTTTTTACGTTTGGGAAATTTATATACCTTTACACAGGGTATGGGGCATTTTATTTGACACCTAAAATATGAATGCCCCACTCTTTATTGGAAAAACGATCATCTAAATTACAAAGCCAATTTGAATAGTGGAGGGTCCATTCATCGTTTGTGAACTGTGTATCCTTATACCATACCTCTATAAACACCCATAAAACTTTTGTTGATGCTGTCACCTTTTCTATAAATGCATTTTTATATTTTATCTTTAATGACGGCATTTCTATTGTGTCGTTTTCACTAGATAATGTAAAATCTTGTGTTCTACCTGTTAACTTATTTAAAATACGCAGTGTGGCACTTACGTTTATATTGTTTTTTTGTTTGATCTGCTCTTGCAAAACCGTTTCATCAGCATTAGCAAAAATATCTGCATGAAACATACACAATATATAAACAATAATGATACGCATAAGGTTTATTTTTTTTTCAAATTTTCTGCTATGAGCTGCTCCCACTTATCTCCATTTTCAAGCAATTTATCTTTCGTATAAATAAGCTCTTTTTTAGTGTGGGTTGAAAATTCAAAATTTGGACCTTGTACAATAGCCTCCACAGGACAGGCCTCCTCACATAAACCACAATAGATACATTTCGTCATATCAATATCATAACGTATTGTACGGCGCGATCCATCTGGATGAACATCAGCTTCAATGGTGATTGCTTGCGCTGGACATACAGCTTCGCACAGTTTGCATGCAATGCAACGCTCAGAACCATCTGAATAACGACGCAAAGCATGCTCCCCTCTAAAACGCGGTGAAATGGCACCTTTTTCATTCGGGTAATTAATGGTCACTTTCTTTTTAAAAAAGTACCGTAATGTTTTAGATAAGCCCTTAACAATGTCAAACAATGAAAAAGATCTTAGAATATAAAAAAAATACTTCATTTTTTGTGCGTTCAAATGATTATAGAGCCAGTATGACGTATTTTAAAACAGGAGTGCAAGCAACACCGTATTAATTTAGAATGATACAAATTTAAAACAATCCCTGGAATTTTCTTTAAAATCCGTGTTTAATAGAGTTAACTATTTAAAATAACTTATACTTACTTTACAGGATAAAAAGCAATGTCAAAAACAAGCACTGGCGATCGTTCAAAAGCCTTAGAAGCTGCCCTTACTCAAATTGAAAGATCCTTTGGAAAGGGTTCTGTTATGCGCTTGGGTGCAGACGATCAAGCGATTGAAACAGAAACAATTTCAACGGGTTCTTTGGGTTTGGATATTGGCCTTGGTGTGGGTGGCCTTCCTAAGGGACGTGTGATAGAAATTTATGGACCTGAATCCTCTGGTAAAACCACACTAGCACTGCACATTGTGGCAGAGGCGCAAAAAAATGGTAGCACGTGC
>CAZTIE010000086.1:0-6468 GCA_964613645.1 uncultured Verrucomicrobiales bacterium | reverse complement strand
GTCTGCAAAAGATATTTTGATGGAATTTACTTCTAAAAAAATCTTTTCCACAGTGTTCACATTAGATTTTGGTAAAACAAAAGCCGAAGGCCTTGTAAAAGATGTACAAAAGCATCCGGTCACAGATCGCGTTATTCATATTGATTTTTTACGCATTGATAAACAGTCACAAGTCACAGTAAAAGTTCCTGTTCATTTCATTAATGAAACACGTTCACCTGCGCTAAAGCGTGGTGGAATCTTGAATATTATCAGTCATGAACTAGCAATTAAATGTCCAGCACATGAAATTCCAGAATTTATTACAGTTGATTTAGATGGAATTGAATCTAATGCTAGCGTCTTGTTAGAAAATGTAAATCTTCCCAAAAATGTTGCTGCGGCGAATCCACTGCGTGATAACATTCTGGCTACCGTTGTTGCACCTTCTGAAGAAGAAGTTGAAGACGCAACAGAAGAAGCTCCTGCAGAAAAAGCAAAAGCAAAAGCTTAATTGCCATAAGTATATGATGTGAGATAAGCACTCTGGATTCATATCCTTGGGTGCTTATTTTTTTTATGAGTGTGTTTTATGTATCTACTTGTTGGCCTTGGAAATCCTGGCAATCAATACCTTTTGAATCGTCACAATTTTGGTTTTATGATGATCGATATGCTTCGCCAACATTATAATTTTCCTGACTTTAAAGAAAAATTTAGTGGCGTCATATCGCAAGGAAAAATTGATGATAAAATATGTATGTTATTAAAACCGACGACTTTTATGAATTTATCAGGACAAGCGGTTCAAAAAGCAATGCAGTTTTATAAAATTGCTATTGAAGATGTGTATGTATTTCACGATGATTTAGATATAGATCCATTTAAAATAAAGTTCAAAAAAGGTGGCGGTGCTGGTGGGCATAACGGCCTTAAAAGCATAGACCAGCAATGTGGAAAAGAATATTGGCGCATACGTCTAGGTATAGGCCACCCGGGTGACAAAAACCTTGTATCCCCTTATGTTCTGTCAAATTTTAGTAAAGATGAAATGAAAGAACTGCCTTTTTTATTAAACACTCTCGCTGAAAAAATTCCAGACATATTACAAGGCTGATAATTACATTTAAACCTCACCAGCAGTCATGCCTTGTGGTTTTTGATCTAAGCCAATCAGTATCTCTAATGGTTTTTCTTTTGATGTGATGTGGAAATGGTATTCATGTATGCCTGTTAAGGCCACAAGCGGTTGACATGGGGGAATGCCTTCGGCATCTTCTGAAGTCTCCGGCGCTGAAGCCGCTAAAAAGTGTTTACATTCCGTGCTTTCAGGTTTCTGCAAATTATACTCACAGTTACCCTGGGTGAATTCCTCATTAAAAGAGAGTGCTTTATCTATACGCTCATCCACAACGATATACTGCTTAACAATATAAGTAAGTCCTTCTATCGTGACTTCAGAGCCAACTTCAATTGTTCTGGGTAGTAAGGCTTTGTGAATACCGTCAGCACTTAAGTGCTGCTTCGTTAGCCTTCTCTCCATCTTGTTAAAACCTATATAGATACCACCATCGTCAATGCGGGTGTTATAAGCAAAAAGAACAGGCGCCATGTCGCCGAAAAATTTGCACCTATCTTCTTTCGTTGTCGGTTTTAAAGCACCGTTATGCGATGTATGGTTGTCATGGAAATATTGCCACTGATCATCTTCTTGGGTGACGGCATAGCAAATCTGTGGCAGCATTTTTTTATAGAAATGTAGTGATTCTGTCGTATCCATACGGTCATCTAGGAAGCCCACTTTTGTGACACAATATATTGGTTCTTTTATTTCAATACTCAATTCTAATATTTCAATACTCAATTCTAAAAAATCGCCAGCATTAGTGATTTCCCTTTTAACCATTGCTCTCATCAGGCTGTTGTGGAGCTGGAGCGCTGTCGGCATTGGTTCAGCAGCATGCAAAATAATAGTTAAAAAAATGAGGGTAAAAGAAGCTTAATATGTGTCATATTTAAAAGAGCCCGGACTGATATATACAGGACATTATCATACAATTGACATATCGTGCAACATATTTTATATTATGTGAAGAGATAATAACGCACAAAAATATCTAGTATGAAACATTTTACTGGATTTTTTAGTAAAGTCATACTATTATAAAATAAAAAATATTACACATTCGGAGAGAATAATTCATGGCATTAAAAATTCGCCTATCAAGAGGTGGTTCAAAAAAACGTCCATTTTACAAAATCGTTATTGCTGAAAATACAAGCCCACGTGACGGCCGTTTCGTTGAACGCGTAGGTTCTTACAACCCTTTGTTGGCCCAAGATAATGCTGAACGTATTGTTTTAAAAGAAGAGCGCATTAAACATTGGTTAACTGTTGGTGCATTACCAACTGAACGTGTTGCACTATTTTTGCAAAATGCTGGTCTTGTTGCGAAACAAGAACGTTCTGTTCGTCCTAAAAAATCTGCCCCTAAAGCAAAAGCACAAGAACGCATTAAAGATGAGGCTGATAAGGCCGCTGCTGCAGCTGAAGAAGCAAAGCAAGCAAAAGAAGCTTAGGTGACTATGACTTCACCTATGCAGCTATCAGATATGATTGTTGTGGGTGAGGTCACTTCTACGCATGGTGTACGGGGCGATGTAAAAATTCGCTCATTCACCGATAATCCAAAACAACTAAAAAAATATCACCATCTTTATGATAAAAACATAAAGGAAGTAACACTTACATTTAAACGTGATCTAAATACAGGCATGTTTATTGGCAGTGTTGATTCTATTAGCAACAAAGAAGATGCTGCTATGCTTAAGGGGACACTTCTTTATATTCATAAATCACAACGACCAGAAATTAACGACAATGAATGTTATCTGTCAGACCTTATAAACTGTACAGTGATAATGGAAAACGCTGAAATTGGAGAAATAACCGCTTTTCATGATTTTGGTGCTGGTATATTTTTGGATATAAACCTAAAGAACGAGAAAAAAACAGGTACCCTACCCTTTAATAGAGGCGCAGTATTAGACATTAATTTAGAAAAAAAAGAAGTTATCATTTCAAAAGATCACTTATTGGTATAATGATGTTGCACTTGTTAAAAGCTATATACGGTTTATTGTTACCACTCACATTCTTCTTTCCTCGTATATCTGTTCCTTTGTTAATATTCATGACGATCCTCACTATATTTATTACTTGGAAACAATGTGTAAGTTTTTCAGTGCAAACATTTTTGAATAAAAACATACTGCTGTACGTCCTTCCGTTCATGTTGTTTTTTGTATGGTCTGCAATAAGCTGTCTCTGGTCGCCCTACCCTTTACAAAGCTTAAACAGTTTATTAGCTTTCTTGGGTCTTATTGCAATGAGCATTGCATATATTCTTGTTTTTTTTAAACTTGAACCCAAGGTGCAAAAACAACTTATATATGCACTATTAATAGGCAGTTTTATCACCGCTATTATAATGCTAACTGACAGTTTTGCATCATCCCCTTGGTCGGCATATAAAAGTTTTATTAAAGAGAAGTTATATGCAAAAGTTGCCATGAGCCTTAGCGTTACAGGGTTACTAGGGCGGCACTATATCAAAAAGCTGCCATACAAAATAGTGTTCACGATTCCTGTTGCAATCGCCTTACTCTACAGTGATTGTGATGCAGCCATTTTGGCGTATTTCGCTGGATTGCTTCTTTACATTTTAGCATCTATTCCAAAGCTACAAAAACCAATTAAAATTTTAACACCGACGCTTATTTCAATTTGTTTTCTATTACTGCCATTCATGCTGTCTAAAAGTGGCATGGACAGAGAATTAATTTTAAATTGGAACAAAGCGGGTGTTATCACGCACTATAGTACGCTTCACCGTCTTGTAATTTTAAGTGATACTGCTAAAACTATAGAGCAAAAACCTTTTGTTGGGCACGGTTATAACACCGCTAAGTTTGACAAAGTAAATGGTGGAGAAAAAATATTTACTATTGTTGGCAAAGATGAACCTAATCACTCATTATATGACTTTGAGTATAAAGCAGTACACCCACATAACTTTATCATGCAGCTATGGTTAGAACTTGGTTTCATTGGGATTATCCTATGGCTTATAGCGACACTCATGCTGGTAAGCACCATGACTAAAAATTTAAATCGTTATCGATTGCCCTTTAGTGTATTTTTATCTGCGCATATACATTTGTTAGTAAGTATTGGTTTGTGGCAGTCGTGGTGGTGGGCATTGATTGCTATCATCAACCCATGTGTTCTGTATCACCAACAGAAAGAACATCTTCAAAAAAAAGATCAATTGTCTTAAAATACGCAGTCGGGCAATCTATCAAAATACTATGACCTGACGCAAAAATGCTTAAATGTGCATTCGGTATTTCTTTAGCAATGGTGTAAGAGTGCTTTGGATCGCAAATCCAGTCATATTTTCCACCACACACCAGTGTTGGCACTTTAATTGTTTTTAACTTAGCAATAACATCAAAAGATTGTAAAAATGTTTTAAAACCATTGTTTAATGTTCTAACACTAAAATTTTCAGATCTTATAACGGGTTGATCGTTATATTTTTCAGGATTTTGACGAACCTTCATTGAATAGAGTGGGCTTAGAATTTTCATATACTTACCTATAGGTAGCATGTCCGCTGAAACCTCACCCTTTAAAAGGTGAGATGCAAATAGGTGTTGTTGCTCTGTTGTTTTTAATTTACTTAGGTTTTGCCGGGCATCTTGAAGCGCATTATAACAGGGAATTGTCACAGACAGAATTAACTTTCTGATATGTTCTTGATATTTCACAGCATATTCTTGCGCAACGATACCACCATAAGAGATTCCTAAGACAATCCATTTTTTGATTTTGAAAAAAATACGGATACATTCTAGCTCTTCAATGTCACTTTCTAATGTGCGTAAAAACGGATCGCTTTTACCAACATCTGCGGGGTCAAATACAATGACAGGGCCGTGTTTTAGTAAGTTTTTCAAATGTGGAAATATACTGCTAGCATTGGCACCCGGTCCACCAGGTATTAATATAATAGGTGCGGCGTCTTTTAGTGCCAGATTATCTTCAATTAACTGAACAAAAATTTTGCGCTCTCCAACATCAACATAATTTTCGGTTATAGTGTATTTTTCTAAGATTTTTTTCTGTATCATTGATAATTTTTTACGTGTGATTTATGGTGTTCAACATATCATATGTATTTATATTATGCACTTGTGTGTAATTCAACTTGTGACAACTTTTTGAACGCGATATGATGTTATATATCATACAAAAACAATATATTATGCCAGAATCGCTTTCTATTGGTTTTTCCCTTCCCGGAAGATACGCTAAGTCTTTACTAGATTTCAAATCAAAAGATTTTTTGAAAGATTTTGATGTTTTGCTAACGGTTCTAAAATCAGATGCGCTTACTATGTTTCTGTTAAAGGCGCAACATTTAAAGCGCCATTATCTGATAGAATTTGTTGATGTCATTAGCGACATTTTAAAATTGCAAAAAGAATTTTCATCTTTCTTAAAACTTCTGATTGAAAATAATAGGTTGAGTTTATTAGAAGATATTGCGCGTTGTTACCAAACACTTTGGAATAAACATCAAAATGTTCGTCATATAGCTATTTATTCAGCAGTAAAATTATCTGAAGCAGAAAAATTACAGGCCCAAAAAGCAGTTAAAAAATTCTTTTCCGAAACGCTTAATGTTACTTATGATGTTGATGAAAGCATTTTGGGCGGGCTATTAGTTGAAACGGACGGCCTTCACATTGACACATCTGTAAAAAATCATATCAAGAAATTAGAACAAACTATACGCGCATAATTATCTATACATCAGGATTATCTTATTCATGCTTTTTAATTTTTTGTCAAATCATAGTGATTTATTTTTAGGCTCTAATTTATTTAGGTATTTAACCTTCAGAACAGGTGGCTCAATCTTAACATCTTTGCTGATTAGTTTTATCTTTGGGAAAAGCTTCATTACGTGGCTGAAATCTAAGCAGGGTGAAGGACAGCCAATACGTACAGACGGTCCGCAAAACCATCTTGTCACTAAAAAGGGCACACCAACAATGGGTGGTGCCCTTATCTTGATTAGTGTTACAATCTCAACGTTACTGTGGGCCGATTTAGAAAATATTTATGTCTGGACTGTGCTTTTGGTAACCCTAAGCTTTGGGTGTATTGGTGCCTATGATGATTATTTAAAGCTCACTAAGCGCACCCATGACGGCTTATCTGGTAAAAAAAAGCTTATCACACAAAGTCTGATTGTGTTTGTTGCAACCTATTTTGTGATTGCAACGCAAGATCCAAAAATGGCAACACAAATCACGTTTCCTTTTATAAAAGAATTGATGATTGATTGTGGTTATTTCTTTTACATATGGTCATTTTTTGTTGTGGTGGGTGCCTCTAACGCCGTAAACTTAACAGAC
>CAZTIE010000085.1:0-6522 GCA_964613645.1 uncultured Verrucomicrobiales bacterium | reverse complement strand
TCGTGAAGGCGGCCGCACAGTTGGTGCTGGTGTTGTTGCGAAAATTGTGAAATAATAAGCTTAATAAAAAAATAATATTCGTTCTTTCTATAATTTATTAACAGAGTTTGTGTAATGGAAAATCAAGTTATACGTATCAAATTGCAAGCATACGATCATCGTCTTTTGGATCAATCCGTAAGGGATATTGTAAGCACTGCGAAAAGAACAGGTGCCCACGTTCGTGGCCCTATTCCACTACCAACACGGATCCAACGCTATACCGTAAACCGTTCACCGCACATCGATAAGAAGTCACGTGAACAGTTTGAAATGCGTACTCACAAACGACTAATCGACATCGTCGATTGGTTACCGCAAACAGTAGATGCCTTGATGAAATTAGACTTGGCGTCTGGTGTGGACATTGAAATTAAGCTTTAAGGTGCACCAAATGAGAACTGGACTAGTAGCGGAAAAAATGGGAATGACCCAGATCTTTTTAGAATCTGGCGTTCAGCTTCCTGTTACCGTTTTAAAAATAAAGGATACCGTTGTCCTTGATCAACGGACTGAAGAAAAGAATGGTTATCTTGCCCTACAACTGGGTGTGGAAATTGTTAACGCTAAAAAAGTTAACAAGCCACAAAAGATGGCATATGCTAAAATTGAAAAAGAGCCACGCAAAATTATTAAAGAATTTCGCGTTGATGCTGAGAACATGCTTGATATTGGTACAGAACTAAAAGCTGACCATTTTGCCGCAGATCAATTTGTTGACATTAGTGGTATAACACAGGGTAAAGGTTTTGCCGGTGTTATGAAACGTCACAATTTTGGTGGTTTGCGTGCCAGTCATGGTGTGTCTGTTTCTCACCGTTCACATGGTTCTACAGGGCAATGTCAAGATCCTGGAAAAGTTTTTAAAAATAAAAAGATGGCTGGACAAATGGGTTCTAAGCGCGTTACAAAAATGAACTTAAAAGTTCATGCAGTAGACGCTGAACGTGGTTTGATTTTCATTCACGGTAGTGTTCCTGGGCATAAAAACGGTGTCGTATACATTCGTGATGCTATCAAGAAGGCAGCGAGGAAATAGCCATGACAATGAAATGTAATGTTATAAAATTAGATGGTAAAGCAAGTGGTTCTGTTGAATTAAACGGCAGTATCTACGGATTAGAAGTTCGTGATGATATTTTGTCTCGTGTTATTCACTGGCAACTAGCAAAACGCCGTCAAGGTACGCATGAAACAAAAGAACGTGGCGATGTTGCTTGTTCAACACGCAAGATTGTAAAGCAAAAAGGTTCTGGTGGTGCACGTCACGGAGCTAAAAGTGCTCCTATCTTTAGGGGCGGTGGTGTTGTTTTTGGTCCACACCAACGTTCATATGAATATGCATTACCTAAAAAAATTAAAGCTTTAGGTTTGAAAATGGCTTTATCAGCTAAAGTAAAATCAGGTGATTTAATCATCGTAGAAAATGCAGACATTAAAGATGCTAAGACAAAAGAAGCTTCTAAACTGCTTAAAGCTTTGGCACCTAAAAATGCATGTATTATCGATGCTGTCACAGCAAACGAATCAATGACACAAGCAATTGCTAACTTGCATGGCTATGACATTTTGCCAACAATTGGTGCAAATGTTTATGACATCGTTCGCAAAGAAAAGTTGATCATTACGAAGGATGCTTTGAAAACTTTAGAGGAGCGTTTGAATGGCTAAAGTAGAAACAAAACTTAAGGACTTTGATGTTATTCGTCGTCCTTTAATCACAGAAAAATCTCAGGCTCAATCTGGTGATGCTCAATATTTTTTCGAAGTTTTAATGACTGCGACAAAAAATGATGTAAAGCGTGCGGTTGCCTCTGTTTTTAATGTAAAAGTTAAATCAGTAAATACACTGGTTCGTAAGGGTAAAAAACGTCGCTTTAAGGGTCGTGAAGGCATTCAGTCTGATAGAAAGATTGCTATGGTTGCCTTGGAATCCGGTCAAGTGATTGAACTTGGAGTGGGAGTATAATATGTCATTGAAGCGTTATAAACCAACAACCCCAGGACAACGTCAGCTTGTTAATATTGACAGGTCTGAACTTTGGAAGGGTCGTCCACATAAGCCACTTACACGTGGTAAAACAAAAAATGGTGGCCGTAATAATAATGGTCGCATTACTTCTTTTAATAAAGGTGGTGGACACAAACAGTTATACCGTACGATTGATTTTAAGCGTAATAAGCTTGATATGGTTGCAACGGTTGAGCGTCTTGAGTATGATCCAAATAGATCTGCATTTATTGCCCTTGTAAAATACGAAGATGGTGAGCATAACTATATTATCGCCCCACAACGTTTACAAGTAGGTGATAAAGTTATATCAGCTGTAAAAGTTGATGTGAAACCTGGTAATTCAATGCCGATGAAGAATATTCCAATTGGTACGATTATTCATAATGTTGAATTGAAAATCAAAAAGGGTGGACAATTAGCGCGTTCAGCTGGTGCATATGTTCAAATCATGGGGCGTGATACTGGAAATGTTATCTTAAAATTAACATCCGGAGAGTTGCGTTTTGTGAATGGCGAATGCTTTGCAACAATTGGTTCAGTATCTAACCCAGACCATAGCAACAGATCATATGCTAAAGCTGGTCGTATGCGCTGGCTTGGTAAACGTCCATCTGTCAGAGGTGTTGCTATGAACCCAATCGATCACCCTCATGGTGGTGGTGAAGGTCGTACTTCTGGTGGTCGTCATCCTGTAACACCTTGGGGTGTTCCAACAAAGGGTAAGAAAACACGTAATAACAAAACGACGACGAAAATGATTATTCGTCGACGCAAATAACGGAGAGATATAGATGGCAAGATCCGTATGGAAAGGCCCATTTTTCGATGCTTACCTTTTGAAAAAAGTGGAAGCAGTGAAAGCATCAGGTCGTCGTGACCCAATTAAAACTTGGTCACGTCGTTCGACAATTATTCCACCATTCGTTGGGGCAACGTTTGCTGTGCATAATGGTAATAAGTTTATTCCTGTTGTCGTGACAGAAAACATGGTAGGGCATAAGTTAGGTGAATTTTCACCAACGCGTACTTACTATGGTCACGGTGCAGACAAGAAAGCGAAACGGTAGGTTTATATGTCAGATAAAAGCGTAAAAGCCGTTAATAAAATGATCCGTGTTAGTCCACAAAAGATTAATCTAGTGGCTAAAAAGATTCGTGGCATGAAAGTTGATAAAGCGTTAACGTTTTTAAAATTTTCAACAAAGCGTATTTCAACAGATGTCTATAGTACTGTTTATTCAGCTATGTCAAATGCTGAAAACGACCACTTTATGGATATTGATCAGCTTTATATTAAAGAAGCATACGTTGGTCAAGGTTTGAAAATGCGTCGTTTCCGCCCACGTGCAAAAGGGCGCGGTGCGCCGATTGCAAAATATTTTAGTCATTTAACAGTTGTTCTTGCAGAAAGAGAAGAGGTCTAGTTATGGGTCAAAAAGTAAATCCTATTGGCTTTCGTCTTGGTTTTAACAAGACTTGGGATTCTCGTTGGATAGCCGGCAAGAATTATGCAACTTTTCTTCATCAAGATATTGCGATTCGTTCATACGTTATGAAAAAACTAGCAACGGCTAGTATTTCAAAAGTTGTTGTTGAACGCCCTGCAAAAAAAGCTTGTGTTAGTATTTATACAGCAAGACCTGGTGTTTTGATTGGTAAAAAAGGTGCTGATATTGAGAAGCTAAAGCAAAAACTTGCAGAAATTACTAAAACAGAAGTTACGATCAATATCGTTGAGATCAAAAAGCCTGAACTTGATTCAAAGCTTGTTGCAGACGGGATTGCTAGCCAGCTAGAACGTCGTATTTCTTTCCGTCGTGCTATGAAACGCGCAATGGATACTGCTATGCGCATGGGCGCTGTTGGTATTCGTGTGAATATTTCTGGCCGTCTAGGTGGTGCTGAAATTGCGCGTATGGAATGGAACCGTCAAGGTCGTGTTCCTTTACATACATTGCGTTCTGATATAGATTATGCACATGGGTCTGCTTTCACTACTTATGGTGTTGTTGGCATTAAAGTTTGGATCTATAAAGGCGAAATTAAAGAGCAAGATCCAATGGCGCAGGATAAAAAAGCAGAATACGTTGTAAAGCGTTAAGATCGCAAAGAGAGTAAATTAAAATGTTACAGCCAAAAAAAACAAAATATAGAAAAGCCTTCAAAGGTAAAATTAAGGGAAATGCTAAGTCTGGTACTGAAGTTTCCTTTGGTACCTATGGCTTAAAGGCTTTAGAGCCTGCACGTATTACAGCGCGTCAGATTGAATCTGCCCGTCGTGCGATGACACGTCATATTAAGCGTGCCGGTCGTGTGTGGATTCGGATATTCCCTGATGTTCCTGTTTCAAAGAAACCTGCCGAAGTTCGTATGGGTAAGGGTAAGGGATCTGTAGAATTTTGGGCGGCACGCGTGAAGCCTGGAAGAATTATGTTTGAATTAGAAGGTGTTTCACCGGAACTAGCGGAAAAAGCGCTTCAGCTTGCCTCTGCAAAGCTTCCTATTAAGACACGTTTTGTTCAACGTTTGACATAAAGTTTTAAGGTTAAGAGTTAAAAAAATGAAATTTTCTGAGTTAGAACAAAAAACTTTGTCTGAATTGTACGATTTATATGGCAATTTGAAGAAAGAACAACTAAATTTAAGATTAATGGCTGAGAATAAAGATACTTCTCGTGTGCGTAAGATTCGTCGTGACGTTGCTCGTATCGAAACTTGCCTCAATAAAATGAAAAAAAAGGCTTAGTAGGCCGTAATTAGGAGTAGATGAAATGCCACGTCGCGTTTTGCAAGGTTTGGTCGTTAGTGACAAGGCCGATAAAACTATTACCGTTAAGGTAGAAACAACTATGATGCATCCTTTGTATAAAAAATACATAAGGCGTCATAAAAAGTATGCAGCTCATGACCCAAAAAATGAGTATAAAACAGGTCAAAAAGTTAGTATAGTAGAATGTGCACCCATATCTAAGACAAAGACATGGGCTGTTTTAGATAACCAAGCATAACGTTTGAGAAAGATAGATAAATGATTCAGGTTGAAACAAGGCTAAGTGTGGCTGACAACTCTGGCGCAAAAGAAGTTCTTTGCATTAAAGTTTTAGGTGGCTCAAAGCGCAGATATGCATCAGTTGGTGATGTTATCGTTGTTTCCATTAAGGAAGCAGCGCCAAGAAGTAAAGTTAAAAAGGGTGAAGTACAGCGTGCTGTTGTTGTAAGAACAAAACAAGCTCTAAACAGAGCGGATGGAAGTCGTATACAGTTCGACAGAAATGCAGCAGTTTTGGTTGACAAAAAAGGTGAGCCAGTTGGAACGCGTATATTCGGTCCAGTAACCCGTGAATTGCGTGGTGCCGGTTATATGAAAATTATTTCATTAGCACCAGAGGTACTATAATGACACAACCTAAATTTAAAATTAAAAAGGGCGATACTGTTGTAGTGACAACAGGTAAATACAAAGGCGTAACTGGTGAAGTAACTAAAATGTTACTTGGCGAAGGTAAAGTGGTTGTTACTGGTGTAAACGAATTTACACGTAACGCTAAACCATCACAAACAAATCCAGATGGTCCTTATAAAGTGCAAAAACCAATTCAAATATCTAACGTTGCATTAGTCGACGCTGACGGTAAAGCCTCTAAAGTAGGTTACCGTACGGAAGATGGTAAAAAAGTACGTTACTTTAAAAAATCTGGCGAGAAGGTGTAATCGGCTATGGCAAATTTGAAAAGTAAATATAATGCGGTTGTTAAAAAAGAGTTGATGAAAACTCTGAATTATACAAATGAAATGCAAGTTCCTAAAGTTACTAAAGTTGTCATTAACATGTGTGTTAAGGAAGCTGTAACAGATAGCAAAAAAATTCTAACAGCAGTTTCAGAGCTTACTTCTATTGCAGGTCAAAAACCTGTTGTGACGAAGGCAAGAACATCTATTGCTGGTTTTAAGCTTAGAGAGGGCATGAAACTTGGTACGAAGGTAACACTACGCGGAGATCGTATGTATGATTTCCTGGATAGGTTGATTCATATCGCAATGCCACGTATTCGTGACTTTCATGGTATTTCAAAGAAAAGTTTCGATGGAAACGGAAACTATACATTTGGTATTAAGGAACAAATTATTTTTCCTGAAATCAACTATGATAAGGTCGATAAAATTAGGGGTATGGACATTACAGTTTGTACGACAGCAACCGATGACAAAGCAGGCTACGAATTGCTAAAGTCATTAAGTTTCCCTTTTAAAAGTTAGAGGATATTATGGCTAAACAAAGTTCAATCAATCATAACAAACGTCGTCGTAAAATGTCGGAAGGTAAGGCAGAAACACGTGACGCTTTGAAAAAGATTATTATGAATAAAGAGCTTGATTTCGAAGAAAGAATGAAAGCAACAATTAGGTTATCTGAGATGCCACGTAATTCTGCAAAGATTCGCGTCCGTAACCGTTGTGAAATCACTGGT
>CAZTIE010000084.1:0-6550 GCA_964613645.1 uncultured Verrucomicrobiales bacterium | reverse complement strand
AAATACATTCTAATCATTTAGAGTATTCGTTTCGGTGTAACGCATACACAACCAAATTTTCATTTATCTATATGAAACTTACCAACTGTATGGGCCTTTTCAAGTATTTCATAAGAAGGAACACATACTTGTGGTCGCGTATGATTTTTAATACCATTTACAAAAACAGCCAGTTGGTAGTCATAGGTTGTTTTTTCTTCATTAGCAGTAATGGCGTTAGCAATTTTCATGTCATTGATTTCTAGAGATAATAAATTTTTTCCAGGGTTCTGTATGTCATAAAATGATGTTGGCGTAAATACATGATTAATGACCACACATCGTTGATGCGTATAAATTTTAATCCAAGAATCAATTTTATCGTGATTCATACTAACATTAAAAGAAAAATCTAAATTTTCATTATTGTGCATTTTAAATACATATTGAGAATCGATATCAACACGTGATTCTAAGTGCATTTTATTGGCACTATATAAATTCCAGTGTAATTTTGGAAAAAGCCACGTCATAAAATGCGTTACATAACAACCAAGATGCGCTGTTGCTCCCCCATCTAAATAAGGGTTTAAACGTATGTCATTATTATCTTTCGGGTATGGGAACCCGATAAAGACCTCGACTCTTTTAATGGCTTCTTTTAAGGGTTGTGTCGTGTTTAAATATTCCGGCAACTTATTCATGACATTAATTAAAGGCTCATAATATAAATAGTGAAGAGCATCCATTAAAAAAACTTTTTTTCGGTAGGCTATTCTTTTTAAAATTGCCAACTCCTCTACCTTTAAAACAATAGGCTTTTCGCACAAAACATGTTTTCCGGCTCTAAGGGCCCGTTTTGCAAACTCAAAATGATAACTATTTGGAAGCGAGATATAAACAGCATCTACATATTTTGAATACAAAAGGTCATTATAGTTAGAGAAAATATTTTTTATGCCGTATTTTTTTGCAACTTGTTGTACTTTTTGTGGATTTTTAGAGGCTATCGCCGTTATTTTAATGTCTGAGCGCTTTTGACAAGGGTTTAATATACCTAAAGTATTAATACGTGCCGTTGAAATAACCCCAATTCTGATAATATTGCTCATAAATCCACCCACCTTAAGAACAAATATTGTCCCCCTTATATGTGAATCCTAGCAACCATGGTAAAAAGAATCTAGCAGTTATGCTCAAAAAGTATAGTTTTCCACACGATCATTATGAAAATACTTGTCTAGCATTAACGATTTATTAAATTTTGATGTTTATTCTAAAAATAAGGTCATTTTATTAAGGACATTATGTATGAATAAAAAAATTACACTTTACCTTCTTTCAGCATCGCTGATTACACTATCAGAAGGATACGCACTATTTGGGTTTGGCGATAAGCAAAAAAAGAATGATCCAAAAACTAAAGTAGAAAAAATGGTAAAAGAAGGTTTTCCATCAGCAACTTTTGGTTCTTGTACGAAAACGGATGGTGGCGTACGTTTCGATATTGCCATTAGATATTATCAGGATCTTTTTAAAACTGACCCAACGTTAGCCAAAACCTATGATGATGCTGTTAATAAAAAACTTGCTAAATTAAAAGAATGTGCTCAGAAAAAAAACCCTAATTTTACAAAAGCACTGGCTGCATCGTGTAACACATATCAAGGCATAATTCCTAAAGAATGGACAAGAAGTCAAGCGCTTTGTGAGATGGTATCTGGCAAACAGAGTGCTGTTGAAGCTAAGAATGAAGCCATAAACTTCATGAAACAAGATTATGGAAGTTCAAAATTTGCATGTAGTAAAGATTACGGTAAAATCAGCTGGTCTGGTGCAACCGAAAAGTTTAAAAGATTAAATTCTGATCCAAATCAAAACAATGTTTTTGAGCAATACAGAAAAATTACTGATGACCATTTAGAAGCGCTTTCTAAGTGCACAGTCGAGAAAAATAAAAATTTTGCAGCAGTCTTGCATGAATCCTGCACAAAGGATGCCCCAAACAAACAGTGGAAAAATGCAGTTAAACTGTGTGCAAAAGCTGCTAAAATTATGGAAGATAGAGGCGCTGCAGCTGATGCCAATGCACAGGCAAAAATTGATGACAAATTATTCCCCGGAATGCTTGCAAAAATTGGCTGTACAAAAGCTGTAGCAGCACCATTTGACCCAGTAGGACTTACCGATTACTTGAAACGCCAAGCAGATAGCTTAGGTCAAAAAGGTATTTCTGCAAAAGAAAAAGCACAGGCAATGGAAAATGGAAAACGTGTCTTCGCGTACGTAGACAGACTATATAAATGTGCCGTAAATCAGGGCGATGTTAATTTCAATAAAGTTCTAGCAGAAAAATTTGCAGATTCTGGAAAAAATTGCCATCCTTCTGAGGGCATGAAGGAATACGCAAAAAATCCAAAATTAAAAAAATTAGTGATCGGATTTTACGGAAAAGAAGGTTTGTGTAAAACAGTTAATACAACCTCTAAAAATATTGGCAATTCTAATACTGTAGCTGAAGCTAAAAAAGCATTAGGTGTACCATCGAACCGTTTAGGATGGATTGGCTTTCCAACAAGTGTTGTTGAAAAACTTGGCAATTCAGATAACTTTGAGCATTTAACACAATGGTTCAAACTTGATAAAGATGGTTTTGATAAGCACTTCGGTATTATTTTGAAGGGTGTGTCCATTGGTAAAAATGGCAAGGTTGCAAATCCAAAATCAGTTGCCTTACTATCTGAAGGCTGTAAAGACGGTGGATTAGCCGCGTTTGCTAAAAAAAGCAAAATGGACAGCATTACTGAAGTCTGTAGAGTTGCGGGTGATGCCGGTACAGAGCATGGCCGCCAAAACACAGTAGCAGATGCCTTTAATACATTGAAGGTACCCTCTGCATTAATGGCGCCAGCTGCTTATAAAATCTGTAACGAAGTGATGACAGACGTTTGGCAAAATGAAGATGGTATTAATGCAATCAAAACGATTCTTGCAAATGATGATGCGCTTCCAAGATGGCAAAAACATATAGCGGGTATTTATAATTGTATCAGTAGTAATGATTCAAAAACAGGCATTACGGAAAACCCAATAATGACAAGCTACATTGTTGCAGCGGGCGATGAGTTGAAGAAGCTAAATAATCAAAATCTAAAAACTTTGGTAGCAGATGCTGGAACAATTCAAGAACGTAAAGAAAAATATCTTGAGGAAGCTGCCGGAGTAGAAGCAAACGTTGATGAAGATGACGTTGCCAATATGGACGATGAAGTTGAAGCTTCAGAAAGTCATGATACTGAAGAAGCTGATCCTGCAGACGCTGAAGTGGATGAAGATGCTACTGTTGTAGATGCTGAAGAAGAAGATGCCACTGCTGTAGATGCTGAAGAAGAAGTTGATCCTGCGGATGCTGAAGAAGCTGACCCTGCGGATGCTGAAGTGGATGAAGATGCTAAAGAAGAAGCTGACCCTGCGGATGCTGAAGTGGATGAAGATGCTAAAGAAGAAGCTGACCCTGCGGATACTGAAGTGGATGTTGACTTTAATGATACAGCAACAGAAGCTGCAGAAGTTGCAGAAGTTGAGAATGCTGATGATTTAGGTGAAACGGATGACTTTGCCGAACCAGGAAAACCTAACAGCGCTATTGAGGCTGAAGACGACGAAGAAATAGAATGGTTAAATTAAAACCCTGCTAACTATTAAAAACCCTGCTCGTGATTTCAAGCAGGGTTTTTTTAGGCTTTAACTTTTTGTCATTTATATGAAATACATAGCTCCACAACATTATCTGGATAAAAAATATGGTATTCTATAAAGAATTACTTGCGTGACAATGTAAAATTCTGTATAAATATATACATGATGGAAGGGTGGCCGAGTGGTTAAAGGCATCAGACTGTAAATCTGACGACGTACGTCTACGCAGGTTCGAATCCTGCCCCTTCCACCATGAAAGATATAAAGCGGGTGTAGCTTAGTGGTAAAGCTCCAGCCTTCCAAGCTGGCTATGTGGGTTCGATTCCCATCACCCGCTCCAAAACGCTTTGTATTTTTTCTCCACAAACACATTACGTAAGTATAAAAATATGACAAACGATGATGATGAATTGTGGAACGCTGTAAAAAGCAGCATAAGCCCCATTAAAAAGAAAAATCGCATCATCCCACTCAGCAAGCCTGTAAAAGTTACTGTGCTTTCCGAATCCGAACTATTAAATCGTGTAGCTTTTCAGCAGTCATCTTATAAACCACATTTAAGTACGCAAAAAGAAGACACCTCTAAGTTTAAGAAGAAGTATCTCCAAGCACGCATAGATTTGCATGGCATGACATGTGCCCAAGCAGAACAAAAATTGCAGCATTTTTTTGCAAAAGCGTCATGCTTAGGAAATCAAACAGTTTTAGTGATAACTGGCAAGGGGCGAGCACCTGAAGGTAGTATACAATACAATGATGATTACGCCCTAGGCACACTGCGTAATTTTACCATGCAATGGCTTAATCGAAACCCACATTGGGTTGTATCTTACGCACAAGCGTCAAATAAAGATGGTGGGCTTGGCGCCTTTTATGTTCATGTACGGCGCCAAAAATAACCCGAATACTGTCCTAGTTTATGACACCTTATAAACTAGTGTTACAGCAATACGAACAATTTTATTGATAGAACTTGTGTCGTATTGATCATAAGATGAAGCGGTGTTTGGTGCCACAACCTGAAAAACCCCTTGTTGCGCATTCATTAGGCTACCCACCCTACTTTTGCTGTTTTTTGCAAATTCAACAGCTCGCAAATAAGCATTGTCGGTCGCTTTTGCTAAAAGATCAAGTTTCAATTTTTCAAGTTTTTCATAAGGGTAATAATAGCGGGCACCATTAGAAATCATGCTATGACCCTGCCTGTTAAAATCATCAATTTTATCAGAAAATTCTTTAATTTTTGTAATATTGGTAGATTTTATTTCCACATGCTTTGATAAGTTATAGTATTCAATTTCATTTGTGTTAAACGAAGCATATTGTCCGGCTTCTTTCTTATAGGATTCATGCCTTCTTGTGTCATCCCATTCAATTGATGCTATCTCGAAGCCATTAACCTTAGCAAGAGAGGTGAAGTCCTGCATCTGTTTGGAAAGTTCTTTGTACGCTTCATCAAGGCTTTGATGCCTAATATCTATGCGACCAGACCAACTAGCATTCTCTGATGTAATGTTTTGCTCTGCATAACCACGCACAGTAATTTTATTATTTTTTTCTGTGTATGACGTACTGACAATCCATGTGCTGACTACTAAACCCGCTGCTAAAGAAAGACCAAGACCTAGTTGTGATAGAAATTTTGCACATTTATCGTTCATATTAAACCTCTATTTTTGAATTAATTCGTGGCAATGTAACGCCGGTTTGTTGCATGTATTTTCCTGCACGGTCTTTATAAGATACTTCGCAAGCTTCATCTGATTGAAAAAATAAGAATTGACAAACACCTTCATTGGCATAAATTTTTGCAGGAAGCGGTGTCGTATTAGAAAATTCTAGGGTGACGTGCCCTTCCCATTCAGGTTCTAGTGGTGTCACGTTTACAATAATACCGCACCTTGCATAAGTAGATTTACCAAGGCACAAGACCAACGTATCGCGTGGAATTTTAAAATATTCAACAGTACGCCCTAAGGCAAAGCTGTTCGGTGGAATAATACAAACATCGCTATTACGTTCAACAAAGCTGTTCATTGTAAAATTTTTAGGGTCAACGATAGCACTGTCTACATTGGTAAATATTTTAAATTCAGGTGCAACACGGGCATCGTACCCATATGAGGAAAGCCCGTAAGAAACAATGCCTTCAGATTTTTGTGCCTCCACAAAAGGAGATATCATTTTATTTTCTAGTGATTGTTTGCGGATCCAACGATCTGATTTGACAGCCATATATCCTCCTTAGCATAAGTGTTCATAATCACTTTTAGAATGGGTAATTCCGCGCAAAAAGGCAAGGCTAATATTTAACGCAAAAAAAAACGTCATACTTGAGTAGTATGACGTTTTATAACTTGTCAACTTAAAGTGTTACGAACTTATAATACTTATATTAGATGGAAATTGTCCAACACTAACTATTGGTATAAGTGCGTGTGCTATTATGGCCTCTTCTCCACCTATTGGAACATCTAATTGCACAAATACCTGATAATCAAATAAGTCATCATCACCAAGTTTTCCTTGTTCAATAGATAACCTTTTGCAAGCAATTGCATACAGTGCCAAAGCGCGTGCATTTATAGAGCTACCCGACACTGTGTTAGCTGAAATACTAAGAGTTGACTTATTTTCACCAAGAATTTCACGCATGACAGCTAGTTTTTGAAGGCCTTTCATCGCGTAGTAAACAACCTGCCATGGCTCACCAACTGTCATTTCAACTCGCATTTTATGCACAGTTAAATTGCCTGGCTCTGCGCAATACAGTGTTTGTGAACACGGTTCATGTGGTATAGCAACATGCCAGATTTGCTTGTCATCCGGACTTTTAAATTTTGTAAGGTTAGTCGCTGCATTTGTTACACCG
>CAZTIE010000083.1:0-6609 GCA_964613645.1 uncultured Verrucomicrobiales bacterium | reverse complement strand
AAAGCTTCTATGATTTGTTTAAGTGATAACATGTTTACCCGCGCGCCAATAAGTTTAAAAATAGTCTACTATGTTTTTGCGCACGAATACATTAAAAATCTTAAAATGTGGTGTATACTAAACATAGACACCGCATCCGTTTTAGTTTGTGCCCCATTACCAGGTAGCGATTGCTACCCCACTTTTTAAAAAGTTTACCTACGCATTTGATGCTGATTTAACGCCCGGGCAAGTTGTTGTTGTGCCCTTGCGCGGCAAATCTATTGTGGGTGTAGTGGCTGCAGAAAAATCAAACTATAAAGGTCTTGTTAAAGACATTGTCAAAACGCTACCTTATGTGTTAAATGAGAAGCAAACTGATTTTTGCACATGGCTTAGTGATTATACGTTAACGCCTTATGGCCAGTGTACACGGATGATGGCGTCACTTCCTTTAAAAGAATTTGAACGCCTGACAAAAGATGGTGCTGAAAATAAAGAAATCGCGCTTACTGTTACATTTAGCAAAGCGCAAAAGGATGTTGTTTTAACGGAAGAACAGCAATATGCCGTAGAGTGCTTGCAAAAGAACTATCATAAGTTTTATCCAGCTTTATTAGATGGTATGACAGGTTCTGGTAAAACAGAAGTTTACTTTAAATGTATTGAGGACGTTGTAAAATCTGGCGGGCAGGTGTTAGTCTTGTTGCCTGAAATTACACTCAGTGAACAGTGGATTATGCGCTTTAAAGAGCATTTTGGTTTTGAACCACTACAGTGGCACAGTAAAACCTCACCAAAAAATAAACGGATTGCCTATCAAACTGTTTATGAAGGCAAATCTTGTGTTGTAGTGGGTGCAAGATCTGGATTATTTCTACCATTTCAAAATCTAAATTTTATTGTGGTTGATGAAGAACACGATTCGTCTTACAAGCAAGAAGAAAAAGTTATTTATAATGCGCGGGATGCTGCTGTTTACTTAGGTAAAGTAAATAAGTGCCCCGTTATACTAGCCTCAGCAACGCCATGCTTAGAAACGTATCATAATGCCGTTGAAGGGCGCTATGCACACATCCATTTAAAAAGCAGATACGGTGTTGAAACGCTCCCCGAAGTTAAGATTATTGATCAACGGACACAAGACCCGTATGCTAAAAAAACATATATATCTGAACCTTTAATAGCACAAGCACAAGAAGCGTTAAATAGAAAAGAGCAGATTCTCTTTTTTGTAAATAAGCGTGGATTTTCGCCCCTAACGCTATGTAAGGCGTGTGGTCATCGTTTCGAGTGTAATAGTTGTTCAGGGTGGTTGACGCATCACCAAAAAACCAAAGAACTGAAGTGTCATCACTGTGCCCATAGCGAGGCTTATCCACCGCATTGCCCTGCATGTGGCACAAAAGACCAATTAACAGGATGTGGTCCTGGTGTGGAGCGTTTACTGGAAGAGTCACAAAAACACTTTCCAAATGCGCGCCATTTAGTGGTGTCGTCAGATATGATGGAATCAAACACTGCACGCCAAGAAGCCATCCAAAGCATCTTAAATCATGAAGTCGATATTATTATCGGCACGCAAATGATGGCGAAGGGGCACCATTTCCCGCTTCTAACCTTAATTGGCATTATCGATGGCGATATGGGGCTTAGTGGTATGGATCTAAGGGCTTGTGAGAAAACATTTCAGATGATGTTTCAAGTTGCAGGTCGTGCAGGGCGTGAACAGCTAAAGGGGCAAGTATTCTTGCAAACTTATAACCCCGATCATCCAGTGATTCAGGCCATTAAAAATTATGATCGCGATGCCTTTTTAAAAGCAGAGCTACAGCAGCGAAAAGATTTTAGCATGCCACCATTTTCACGCCTGATAAGCATCACGCTTTCATCTTTATCAAAAGATCTTTTATATAGGGCTGGTAAAAAATTGGCCAACCGTGTGCCAAAGGTTCAGGGGGTGCAAGTTTTGGGCCCAACCGTGCCGCCACATGCCATGATTAGGGGCCAGCATAGATTGCGTTTTTTGATGATGTCAGCGCCGCATGTGAACCGCCATGAAATCATAAGATTTTGGATTTTAAAATCTAATTTACCAAGCCAAGTGCGTAAACATATAGATGTTGACCCATTGTCTTTTATGTAGCGGGTAATTGCCGATTACTGTTAAATGACAAAAAAACTTGTTTGAATTATCTGAAATTTTATGAGAATCTGTAGGTCTTGTTTGAAACATTATTGCGGATCATATGAATAAAATAATTTTAGTAACGTGTGTGGCTTTCAATGTGGTGTCTACGTGTTATGCAACAACGGGTGAGGGTGAGCCAGATACACAACCAAAAATAGTGAACAGTACAAGTTTCAATTCATATGATACTGGTGAACCTGTTCTTGAGCGGCAAAATGCAGTTGCAAATTTAGCCCGTCAACACTCTTTAGCACCAACAGTTTTAGTGGATCCATATTCTCAAGATTCTAGCTGGATGGGATCTCAGGGTTCTCAACATTTTGCAGCAGAAGGTTCGAAAGAAAATCCTATTGATGTAGGATAATTTTTTGAGGTTAGACGTGAAATGATTTTCCGCAACCGCAGCGCCCCTTTTCATTTGGGTTTTCAAAGGTGAACCCTGATTTAATTTTGTCTTCAACAAAATCCATCGTTGTTCCTAATATGAACATAATCACTTTAGGGTCTAGTAATATGCGGATGCCATCCTGAACGATTTCCTCATCAAATGGATTTTTTTGATCAGCGTATTCAATGGCATAGGATAGCCCTGTACAGCCTTTTGTTTTTAATCCAATACGGATGCCATAAGACGATTTTCCCCGTGCATCTAAAAGCGCCTTTATACGCGTTAGGGCAGTATCAGTTACATTAATGGGTGCATTTGGGGCGTCTGTCATTATACGTTTTCTTGTTTGTCTTTATAATCTTTAATAGCAGCTTTAATAGCATCCTCTGCTAAGATAGAGCAATGTACTTTAACCGGTGGTAAAACAAGTTCTTTTGCAATTTCGGTGTTTTTAATCTGTGACGCATCATTAATATTTTTACCTTTAATCCATTCGGTGACTAAAGAAGATGATGCAATGGCCGACCCGCAACCAAAAGTTTTAAATTTAGCGTCTTCAATAATACCTTCTGTGCTGACTTTTATTTGTAGTTTCATAACATCACCACATGCTGGTGCGCCAACAAGGCCTGTGCCAACACTTTTATCATCTTTATCCAATGTGCCTACATTGCGTGGGTTTTCGTAGTGGTCTATAACTTTATTACTGTATGCCATTATTTTATTTCCTTTACTGTTTTAATTAATGAGATGCCCATTGTATTTTGCTGATATCAATTCCTTCTTGTGCCATATCCCAAAGTGGGCTTAGCTTTCTTAATTTTTTAACTGTCGCAATAACATCGACTAATGCTTGATTAATTTCTTCCTCCGTTGTAAAGCGGCCTATACCAAAACGGATAGATGTATGGGCCATATCTTCGCTAACACCAAGGGCACTTAATACATAAGATGGTTCTAGTGATGCCGATGTGCAAGCAGAACCTGATGAAACGGCTAAGTTTTTTATCCCCATCATCATACCTTCACCTTCAACGTAGGCGAAACTAATATTTAAGTTGCCTGGATAACGCTTTGTTGCATCGCCATTTAGATATAATTCTTTTAATTCTGCTGTTAAACCATCCCACATTTTTGTGCTTAATTTTGTAATATGAGCCGTGTCCTTTTTCATATCTTGTAGGCCAATACGTGCAGCTTCTCCAAGTGCAACGCACAGGGCAGGGGACAGTGTTCCTGAGCGCATGCCGCGTTCTTGCCCACCACCGTGAATAATTGCTTTTAAACGTACACGTGGTTTTCTTCGAACATATAAGGCGCCAATTCCTTTTGGTGCGTAAGCTTTGTGTCCTGAAATGCTAAGTAAATCAATGTTCATTTCATCGACATCTAGGGGGATTTTAGTAAAGGCTTGCGCTGCATCGGTATGAAAAAAAACTTTTTTGGCGCGACAAATCTTGCCAATTTCCTTTAAAGGCTGGATTACGCCAATTTCATTGTTAACAGCCATGACTGACACTAATATTGTGTTATCTGTAATGGCATTTTTTAAGTCTTCCAAACTTATTAAGCCTTTATTGTCGACTGGAAGATAGGTGATCTTAAAACCCTCTTCTTCTAAATGGCGACAGGTATCCAGTACACATTTATGTTCAGTTGCAACCGTAATAATATGATTTTTTGTATCACTTTTATAAAAACGGGCAACTCCTTGAATGGCAATATTATTAGATTCTGTTGCCCCACTGGTAAATATGATTTCTTTTGGATCTGCTTTAATGACTTTTGCAACTTCTGCACGTGCAGACTCTACAGCATCTTCTGCAATCCATCCATATGAATGGTTGCGTGAGTGAGGGTTACCAAAGTGTTCTGTGAAGTAGGGAAGCATTTTCTTTAAAACACGTGGGTCACAGGGTGTTGTTGCTTGGTAATCAAGGTAAATTTGTTTGTTCATTTTTATCCCTATCTAATGAAATTGTAATATAGCATGTTCACTTGAATGCGTTTTGTGTGTTCGTTTATGGTGATGTTTCTTTTTAAAGGATGCTTGTTCTTTTATGCAGTGAACAGGTTCTGTTTTTTTATTTTTTGCCGTATGTGAACAGTAATATTTTAATTTATCTATAATACTAAATGCACGATTGTTTGAATTATGATGAATAGGTGTGTTTTGTGCATTGGTTTCAATGTTATTTTTATCACTATCCATTTTTATATTGTCAGAACAGCTAAGGTATATTTGTTTCCAGATGCTAATAAAATGATCAACATCTTGTTTTGTTGTGTCGGGGGAAAGGCTAACGCGAAGGCCCGAATTTGCAATATCATCACTATAGCCCATACCTTTTAGGGTACGTGATGTTTTGACTTTTCCTGAAGAACAGGCAGAGCCAGCACTGACACAAATATTGTTTAAGTCAAAGCTCATGACTTGTGTTGCGCTATTAACATTTGGCATGGTTATTAAACTTGTGTTTGGAATGCGGTTTTCAGTTCTTCCAAAAATAATGCTTAAAGGGGATATTTCTAAGATTTGTAATTCTAAATAATCACGCAATTTTTTTGCATTTGACCAATCTTCTTCCAAAGCCTCTTGAATAACGGCTTTAAGAGATAAAATGCCTAAAAGATTAGCAGTTCCTGGTCTATATGAACGTTCCTGTCCCCCACCATGCATAAGCGGTTGTAAGGGTTTGTCAGGATTGATCACTAAAATGCCAACACCTGTCATGGCGCCAATTTTATGCCCAGAAAATGAAATAAAATCAAAAGAATTCCAATCAAAATGAGTACGTCCTAATGCTTGTGTGGCATCTGTGTGCAGAGAAACTGCAAATTTTTTGGTAAGTTCTTGTATTTTGTCTAAGGGTTGTATAACGCCTGTTTCATTATGGGCAGCAATAATGCTAACCAAGGTTGGTTCTTCTGTTTCTAAAAGAAGCTGTTCTAAATATTCTAAATCAATCATGCCTGAATTGGTGACACGACATACGATAGCGTCTGCGCGTACTTTATAGACTGAGCTATGCTCAGTGGCGGATATAATAACACGACCTTTGAAATTTTTTAAGACTATATTATTAGACTCTGTTGCACCGCTTGTAAAAATGATACGCCTTGATTCAATTTTTAATGCATGTGCAATGGTGTCACGGCTATTGTCGATAAGACGCCTTATGGCATTTCCGCTGCTGTGAACTGCTGAAGGATTTCCGCATAGCTCAAACCCTTGAACAAGCTCTTGACGTGCAGAATAGCGCAATGGTCTGGTGGCGTTATAATCTAAATAAATTTTCTCTTGGGTGCTCATTCCTTGGCTCCTGTTGGTAGGCTAGAGATTGTAATTATGCTACTTAAATCTTTTGCACGACCATTAATAAGGTCGCTTAGGGAGATACTATTTAAAATTATTTTATTCACGCGTTCTAGTTCGCGCCATAGTCTGTGGGTTGAACACATGTGTCCACCGGATAAGCATCCACCACTACCTTTTTTACAACGTGTTATTTTTGTGGATGATTCAACCGCTTCAATGATGTTAAAGAGTGTGATGTCAGTGGCAGGTTTTTGTAAAAAATATCCACCGCGAATGCCTCGTTTGCTCTTGACTAGGTTGTTTTTCTTTAATTTGGAAAAAAGTTGTTCTAAAAAAGACACTGAAAGTGATTCAGTTTTTGATAACGTTGATAACGATGCCACGTTATCTTTGTCTAAAGTGGCTAGCTGCATCATGGCGGTCACAGCAACCTTAACATTTTCACCATAAATGGTCATATTGATCCTTTAAAAAGCGTGTTATGTATACTTCAGCTCTGTAAATCATATTAAATTAGTACGATTTAAAATGCCAGAACTTTTTTTATAATAAGCTCTGGTCAATGGGGTGTGGAATGGTGATGATTTGTGTATTCATTCCTTGAATCCTAATGTTTAAATGTTACTTTACTTTCGCTCAAGTTTTTATATTATGTCAAGGTGTGAAAAAATATATGTCTCCCCTGTTCTAAACTGAAGTGCAACACCTTAAACTAAATATTGCTGAACCAGC
>CAZTIE010000082.1:0-6739 GCA_964613645.1 uncultured Verrucomicrobiales bacterium | reverse complement strand
TGATCATTTGTTCATGAATACAGGTGTTAAAAAATGCTCTTAACATGCCTATAGGATCTGGTTTTGTTTTAAATAATGCATATATATGGCTGCCGTGCTCTGTGGCGCGGCTCACGCCTGAATAAAGGGTATCGTCTAAAATCATTGATGCATGCACTTTCTTAAAGTCATCAAAGGCATCGTTTAAAGCTTTGCGTACAGTTGCCATATCTTGACTCGCAGCGATAATAAATTCTGACCGCACTTTTGAAAAAGTACGTGAATAGTTTATGATATCAGAAACATTGGAAAAGGGAATCACGACTAATTCTCCGCTGTTGTAACGTAAAGACAAGCTGCGAAGCGTAATATTTTCCACGACCCCCTTATGTTTATCTGTCTGAATAATTTCACCAACAGCAATAGAACCGTCCATAACATTTAATATACCATTGATAAAATCTTTAATAACGCTTTGCGATGCAAAAGAGATACCAATACCTAAAAAGCTGACACCATAAATAAGTGGACTTACATTAATACCAAGTGCCGTCATAAACATTAAGGTAAATATAATACGTAACATCCATGTAAAAATAGATGTAAACAAAGTGGTAAAGGTTTGAATTGTTGAGAGATTACCTTCCTGATCAATATTTTTAGATACATTTTGTGTGTGCCGCTTGCGTAAATGATCTATTTGATAGCCAAGAATTTTCAGCCCAAAGCGTTTTAAGCCAAAGTACAAAGCAATAATAATTAATAACTTAAGTATAAAAAATATAAAATGCTTAATTTGATTCAAGTTAAAAACATTGTCTTCAACCGTATGCCTAATATCACGCACACATTCTGTGCGTTTTTTATCGTCATCCAAAACATTTAAAAAAGAATTAAACTTTTCAAAGTACTGAGAATTTTCAGATATTTCCTGTGTACTTTGAGGCTTAGCATCTTTTGAAACAGATGTCGCATCACCCTGTACTACGACTGAAAAAAAACACCATAGCATCACAGATTTTTTGATCATTTTTTGACAAACCTTTAATATGCGTCTTGATCCTAATGACATTATAGAGGAACAAGGGCCCATTTGAAAGGTTTGTCTTTCTTAACCAAGAAGACGACTCAAAAGATCTTTACCAACAGGTGTTTTTGATGCTGATTCAAAAGCATTTATTGTACGCTCTAATACGCTTTTCGATTGATCTTGCGAATTTGCAGAATCCATTTGTTTTGGGTTAAACATATCTAATTTTTGTGTGGAGCTTGCCGTGATGATTTTCAATTGTTGCATGTGTCGTACTACTTGTGCCTGGTACTGCGCAATAGTTTGGTTGCTTATCCTCATTTGGGTAAGTGTTGGCTGAATACGCTGAACCAATATTTGCTGCATAGGACCATTTAACCCAAATAATTTAATCATATTAAAAATACCCACACCAAATAAAATATTAGCATCTGGTTTTTCCACTTGCGCTGGTATTGTTTGTAAAATTGTTTGCACAATACCAGTTACGATAGGTGAATTGTTTAGTTTAGAAGGCAATGTTACTTGGATTAATTCTTGTGTATGTTTAATGAAATCTTGAACTTTTGTGACAGAATCGCCATTTAGAATCTCTTGCTCTAAAGTACCAATCAATTGGATACATAGTAGATAAAGCATGTCGCTATTCATCTGTACTGGCTTTCCACTTGTTTGCGATTGTGCAAAATCAGCAAAAGCTTTTTTAACATCAACACGCATGCCATTTTGTATTTGCATCTTTAAATTGTGGTTCGTAAGTTTTGAAAGATACGTCTGAAATAACCATGGTGTATAACGTGGGCCATCTATTTGCATGGTCATTTTTTCAACTTTATCTATTAATGCAGTAAAGTCTTTTGAAAAATTAGTATTTGATATATTGCGTGCATATCGTTTGTCAGAAATTTTCTTGATATAGCTAGCTTTTACAGTTTTTAAAGCCGATTTAAAACGATCTAGCCTTGTATCTTGTACTGCATCAAAAGTTCCAAATGCAGAAACGGCTACTGTTGCTTGTGTTGTTACATACGTTGTCAAAAAATCAATAATAAACTGTGCTTTTATTTTATCTGTATTCACATTTCTTTGACGTAATATAATGTCTAATTCACGTGTTTGAATTTGTTCTGCATTATCTGCTGCACCCCAAGCATCTTCAGGTTGGCTCATGATTTTCGTCCTTAAAAGCTCAATTTCTCTCCACTGTTTTTTTAAAACGCTTTCGGCATATTGTACAAAAATATCAACATCAGCAGGTTCTATATCTTCGTCTTGATATAAGGCATCTATTAACGTTGCATAAAATTGAGGGTTTATCTCAACTTTTGTTTTATCTTCTGGTTTTCCAGTATCAAAGTGCGCTTGAACAAGTTGAGTCCGTACACTTTTATCCGTAAGGGTGTTTATCAGTTGATAAGCAAAGGCATGGTCAAATGTTTCTTTTATGTTCTCAAATGCAGCTGACATAAAGTTCTCAGATATATCTCGACTTTTTACAGCTTTGTTCATAATATTTACAAGTGGTGCAAGTTGTTGTTCTGGAATATATCCCATTTTCTTCTCAACAATTTGAACTTTTAATCGTCGAATATTATCCCACCTGTTAGAGAGCCTGTGTTCCATAACTGTGCTAAATTCTTGAACAGTACTTTGTGATATAGATTTTGATACTGATAGAGAGGCAAAAAATCGTGCGTAGAAATTATCATCTAACGTGACTTTAGGAGTTTTAGAAAAGTCATCGCCATCAAAAAATTCCTCTAATAATGCTTTGCGAACATTTTGTTGTGATAAACTGTCCATTATTTGGTAAGCAACCTCATCTCCAAATGTACTTTGCAGAGTTCTAAAAACATTAATAAGCGCGTCATCAGATATTTTTCTAGCAACCGAATCAAATATAGAGGTTACTTCACGAATACCACGATATTTTGCTTTACGTTCTTCTAGTTCTCTTTTCTCACGTTCCTGTTGCTTGCGTGACAAAGTTTCACTATGTCTTGCTTTTCGGTCATACTCATCCTCATAGCGAGATCTACCCCACCCATCATCTCTGAACCTTTCGTAAGGCGCAGAATAACTCGCTTCTGTTAAAAGAAACGTAAAAATTAAGAAACTGAAATATATTGGATACGTCATAACGTTTTCCTAACATTATAGAAGCTGTATATATGATTTAATAATATCGTAAAATTCCTAATAAACAGTTAATACCCCCTATTTTTTAAATTCTTCATTGGTGTAACTGTATTTTTAAAATAAGTTTTTCCAAATAGTCGTCGCTTTCAAAACGCTGCAATTGATTTTCATATACAGTAATAGAGTGCTGTTCACCATTTCTTTTGCAGAATGTTAACCTCTCCTTTAGGTCCCTTAATATTTCTGGCGCGTAATCACGCGGATTTTTTCCAGAAATGAATGCTATCGTTTCTTTAACATGCTGAATATCTGGATTTTCATAGGAACTAGGAGGTTCTTGCATTTTTTTCTTATATTGACGACAAAAGAACATTGTTTTATCTGCTATGCAAGATAAGTCTTCTTTTAAGAATTGATTAGCAATAAACAGTAAGCTGTCAGATTCTGTCATGACTTTTCCTAATACAATTTCTTTTACCTTTTCACTGACTTTTTTTTGCACTTGATTCACTAAATAAGGAATGTACCCCATTTGCAAAAATCTTTGTTCTGTTGCCTCTATGATCTGGTGAAATTCATTACATCTGGCTTTTGCTTTACTGAACTCATCGACTAAAGAAGCTTTTACTTGCTTAACTGTTAAGGAAAATTTAGATTGTAACAGTGAGGGATAGTAAATTTTGTGTAAAATAGAAGAGATCAAAGCAGCATCTATACATTGTATGGCGTATAATACGCCACAAGGTGATATATATATATTGTCGTTTGGAATATAGTGAAACATAATGCGCGGTAAAGCTGGCTCTTCATATTGAATGGTGGTAACCCTTTTTACAACTGGCGAAGGTTCTTGCCCAGAAAAAAAAATTGGATCACTCTGGCAAAAGCAAAAAGAGCTTAGTGAAAATATTATATAAAGAGCTTTAACCATATGCGACTACATTACGAAGATATTAAGACAAGAATAAGGTCTAATCGGTTAAGAATTAATTAACAGGGAACTATATTATAAAATGGCTTTTAGTGATACATTATTTACGTTACATTTAATTATTTCGCATACAAATGAGTAAACTATATAGACCGTGCGTTGGGGCCGTTATTATTAATAATGATAATCAGATTTTCTTAGGAGAACGGTGTGGTATTAAAAATTCTTGGCAAATGCCACAAGGTGGCATTGATGTAAATGAATCACCTAAAAATGCTTTACTGCGTGAACTTGAGGAGGAAATAGGAACCAAGCAAATTAAAATTATAAAAGAGAGTGCAGATTGGCATTCCTATATACTACCTGAGGCAATACTGAAAAATGTTAAACACTATTGGGGTGAAGGGGTTATTGGGCAGCGTCAAAAGTGGTTCTTATGCAAATTCACAGGGCATGACCAAGATATTAAATTAGAGACAAAAAACCCAGAATTTTCAGCATACATGTGGGCCGATAAAAAAACGGTTATGCAGTATTGCATAGATTTTAAAAAAGACGTTTATACAAATGTATTAGATGAGTTTGCTTTGTAAGGCAGAATTTAATAAACCAAGTTGTTTTACAGCATACGTAATAATTCCTAGATTTTTATCATTCGTTGTATAATAACTTTTCGCAAGTTTAATATGACGCTTATATAACTTAATACTATGATTGTGTTCTTGAAGCCAAGATTCTAAAGATTCTGCATTCATGGCATGAATAACGCACGATGTCATGACATTTAGCAAGTCATCATCAAGAATGTGTTTTGTACCCAATTCCCATTGTTTATCAAAGGTACTCTCTCTTTGAATATTTAATACAAAGGTGAAATCTAATTTTTTTGATATTTTTTCAAAAAAATTAGCAAAACAAGCAACAGAGTCAATCTTTCCACTTATTTGATTGGCAGAAACTTCTAAAGCAATTGGAAAATATGATAACAGTTCTATTTTACGCGGCAACACACACCCGCTGCTATCACACTCTTTTGTAAATGTTGTCATTACGATTTCAATATTTTCAGCAAATTGCGCATCATCATACTTATAGAGTACGTCCCCATGACGTAGATAACTGAAAATCATTTGACGCACTGCTTGGGTTATTTTAGCCCATGCTTCGTATTTTTCAAAAATAGCTAGTTCGTCTGTATAGACAACCTCATCCCACAAGTCATCAAATTTAGTTAGTTCAATAATTTGAAAAAAGGCCTTTATAATCTGGGCATGATCCGCCCCAATATTAGAAATAATTTCGTTTAAAAAATTAGCACCACATCTGTTTACTAAATAGTTTGCAAGAACAGTGCATAAAATTTCTCTTTTTAACGGGTGTTGCGTCAGTTGTTTTGGAAAACGAGCCTTCAGTACTTTTGGAAAGTAGCTCATATAATATCGATCGTACCATCCCTCATCATCTAAACACTTTAATAATTGTTGATATAATTGAATCTTCGTATAAGATGCAATTATTGCAAGTTCTGGCCTTGTATAAGAAAAGCCACGCGCCTGCCTTGATGCTAATTCTTCTTGATCGGGTAAAAATTCAACTGATCTACTTAATGGTATGTCTGCATTTTTAGACATATCATCTATTAACTGTTCATAAGTTGTTGTGTTTAAAGCAGACCTTTTTTCCATCACACTTAGTAAAAAAGTTTGTTGTTTTGTATCGTTCAAAACGTGTTCAGCAACGAAATCTTCCATTTCAACCAGAAGCGCATCACGTTCATTTTGTGACAAAGCCTTGGATTGCATGAGTTGGTTAAAAAAGATCTTCAAGTTAACTTCATGGTCAGAACAGTCAACCCCTGCAGAATTATCAATAGCATCCATATTAATACGGCCACCATTTAAAGAAAATTCAACCCTGCCTAATTGGGTAATACCAAGGTTTGCACCTTCACCAATTACTTTCGCGCGCATATCTTTTGCATTTACGCGCACCGTATCATTCGCACGATCTTGTGTATCTGCGTGTGATTCGTGGGAAGCTTTAATAAAAGTTCCAATGCCACCAAAATAAAGCAAATCTACGGGCGCTGTTAGTAAGCATTTTATTAAGTCATCTGGTAGCATCGCCGTTGTTTTTATATCAATACCAAATGCTTGGTGCATCTGGGGGGTAATTTTAATAGACTTTACAAAACGGCTATATACCCCCCCACCCTTTGAAATAAGTTCTGCATTATAATCAGCCCACTTTAACTGAGGGTTTTGAAATAAGCGTTTTCTTTCTGTATATGATGCCGCTTCATCAGGTGTTGGATCAATAAAAATATGTTCGTGATTAAAGGCCGCAAGTAAGCGTATCTTTTGAGATTGCAGCATACCATTACCAAATACATCGCCGCCCATATCACCAACACCAACAACAGTAAATGGCGCTGTTTGTACATCAAGGCCATTTTCTAAGAAATGATGTTTTACACTAACCCAAGATCCCCTAGCCGTAATGCCCATTTTTTTGTGGTCATAACCTTTTGACCCACCAGATGCAAAAGCATCACCTAACCAAAAGCCATATTGTTCGGATACATTATTTGCTATATCAGAAAATGTTGCAGTCCCTTTATCTGCGGCAACTACCAAATAAGGATCATCTTCATCATGACA
>CAZTIE010000081.1:0-6766 GCA_964613645.1 uncultured Verrucomicrobiales bacterium | reverse complement strand
AAGCTTTGAATTCAAGCTAAGTATACAGGTTTTGCGTAAGATGTTAAACTGTCTATACGTCGTAACCTATTAACCAAACATTAACGGCTTTAAAGGTGCGGGGAGAGTTCAGCTTTGTTGGGGGAGGAGGCAGAGGCGTGGATTTTGTGGAAACTTACGGAGGCCCATCAGACAATCGCTTTGTCTATCTGTATCCATTTTTGCAAAATATACCAGTAATTTTTGAAAACACATTAATAAACACAGATACTATTTATGTTCACATTTCCAAATATTGACCCTATCGCTTTTTATATTTTTAGCTGGCCTGTTCGTTGGTATGGAATTTCTTATTTCATGGCCTTCATTACAGGGTTATTTTTAGTGAAGCATTATAATACAAAATATTATATTGCTTCCCCCGAAAAGATTGATAATACTCATTTCGATAATATGCTGACTTACGGCATTCTTGGTATTATACTTGGTGGTCGCCTTGGACATATGATTTTTTATGACTGTGATCGCATGATACAAGATCCTGTCTCTATTTTCAAAACATGGGAAGGCGGTATGGCATTCCATGGTGGCTTAGTGGGGTGTATTTTGGCATGCTCCTTATATGTTAAACGTCATAAGATTTCCTTTAATATTGCGGCAGATCTTGTGTCTCTTGTTGTGCCTATTGGGTTGTTTTTTGTTCGTATTGCCAATTTTGTAAATGCTGAATTGGTTGGTCGTGTTACAGATTCAAAATGGGGTATTGTTTTTCCTGGACACACACTACCGCGCCACCCAAGTCAGCTTTATGAAGCTTTTTTTGAAGGAATATTTTTATTTGCTGTGCTGCGTTTATTGTTTCCTTATGTGGTAAAGTATCGTTTAAAAGGCTTTATATATGGGATGTTTTTTGTAATGTATGGTTTAGCGCGTTTTATGATTGAATATGTACGCGAACCAAGTGATGGTGAATTTACTCTATTGGGGTATGTATTATCGTATGGCCAAATTTTAACCTTTCCAATGGTTGTTGTGGGTTTTAGTATCTGTGTATCAGCGGTTTATCGTAAAAAGTCCTAAATATGTTATAGAGACTTATACGCTTGAAGTGCATGATCTCTGCTTTTTGTTAAATCAATGATTGGCTTTGGGTATGTATCACCTATGTGTAAGCCACTATGTTGCAATATGTTGTGAGGCGCTTGCCAGGGTGTAAAGAGATATTTCGTTGGCAGGTGGGCAAGTTCTGGTACATAATGACGTGTATAGTCACCATTTTTATCAAATTTTTGGCCTTGCAGGATGGGGTTAAAAATTCTAAAATAGGGCGCTGCATCTAGTCCACAACCAGCAACCCACTGCCAGTTAAAGCTGTTGCTGGCAAGATCTGCGTCAAATAAGCATTCGTCAAACCATTCTTTGCCAATGCGCCAACCTTGTCCTAAATTCTTGACTAGAAAAGATGCTACAATCATGCGTACGCGGTTATGCATTGTGCCTGTTTTCCATAGCTCTCGCATACCAGCATCAACAATAGGAATGCCTGTTTGCCCTTTTTTCCAGGCTTCTTGAAATTTGATATTCTCTTGCCATGGAAAATTATTAAATTTCTGATTAATATTCTCATCTGGAAGTGTTGGAAAGTGGTATAAAATATAATAGGAGAATTCTCTCCACACAAGCTCACTCAAGAAACAAGCTGTATCGTCATTAGGTTCAAGTGTTTCAATTTCTTGCCAAATTTGTTGGGGTGATATCTCTCCAAAATGCAGGTGCGGTGATAATGTAGAGGTCGTATTAATGGCAGGAAAATCACGCCCTTTTTTATAATTATCAAGTTTACTGTCTATAAAAGTTAATAATTTTTCCTCCGCAGCCTTTTCACCAGTTTTCCACGATGTTAGTGTTTTTTCTGCCCAGCTGTGATCCGTTAAAAGGCTTAAATCCCTTAGGGAATGTTGTTCCGTAATCGTTAGATAATTGATTTTTTCAGGTTTCGGTAATAAAGTACAATTTGGTGTATTTTGCACATAGTGTTTTTTATAAAAGGGCGTAAACACACGGTAGGGTGTTCCATCATCCTTTAAAAGTTCACATGGTTCTTTTATTAGGCGGGCATTAAAAGATTGCAACTGTATGCCCTGTTTTCTTAAAATAGCTTGAATGTGTGTGTCTTGCTTTATATATGCAGGTTCATAACATCTATTCCAGTATATGTGTTCAATATTATTTTGTTTAATAATTTTTTTTAATATCTTTAGGGTATCACCAGCATAAAATTGCATTTTATGATCTAACTGCTTATCTAAGCTGTTGAGTGAATGATGAAGCCAAAGCTTAGATGCCCCGCCAATTTGAAAGTCTTCTTTGTTATCTAGAATAAATAGGGGTAAAATTTTATGCGCTTTACTTGCATGATAAAGCGCAGGGTTATGCTGGGTTCTAAGGTCGCGCCTAAATAAAACAATTGCATGACTCATATATTAACTACCGATGATCATTTGCCTGTAGCTTAATGCTTCTGCAATGTGTGGATGGTCAGTATTTTCAGATTGATCTAAATCTGCTATGGTGCGGGCAACACGCATGATGCGGTGATAACCACGTGCAGATAATCCTAACTTATCTAATGCTTTGTCCAGTATGATTTTGGCATTTTGTGTTAGTTTTAATTGTTCGTATAGATTTTTACCCTCAAGATTGCTATTAAGAACACCATGTGACGCATCTGATGATATTTTATTCCGCTTGTTTTGAAGGGTTCTGGCTATGTTGACGCGTTCAGCTATAACTGTGCTTGATTCGCCGCAAATAATGTTGGGATTTTTTAGGTCTTCTGCTTTGACGGGCTGCACGTTTAAGATGATGTCAAATCGATCAAGAAGTGGTCCTGAAATTTTCGATTGATAATCTTTTGCACAAGTTGGTGCTCGGTGACATTGTTTTTCTTCTTGGCCGTAAAAACCACAACGGCAGGGGTTCATCGCAGCAATTAATTGAATGTTAGCAGGGTAGGTTATATGGTTGTTAACACGTGCAACGGCAATTTCATTTGTTTCTAATGGTTGTCGTAAAGCCTCTAAAGTTTGTCTATTAAATTCGGGCATTTCATCTAAAAATAATACGCCGTGATGGCTTAAAGAAATCTCACCCGGTTTTGCTTTTGATCCACCGCCAACCATGGCAGGAAGGGAGGCAGAATGGTGGGGTGCGCGGTAAGGGCGCGCTGTGACAAGGCCGCTTTCAGGGACAAGCCCACATAAACTGTGGAGCATGGTGACCTCTAGAGCTTCACGTGGACTAAGGTCTGGTAAAATTGAGGGTAGTCTTGCAGCTAGCATTGATTTACCAGAACCCGGTGGTCCTATTAAAAGAAGATTGTGTCCGCCAGCTGCTGCAATTTCTACAGCACGTTTTGCTTGTGCTTGGCCTTTTATTTCTTGAAAATCACCATGTTTTTTATCACTAGATAACATTTTAACAGGCTCTGGTTGGCTTAGAACTTGCTTGCCTTTAAAATGATTCACAATTTGCATGATGTTATCTGCTGCCAGAATGGGTATTTCTCCTGCCCATGTCGCTTCTTTTGAACATGCTTTTGGGATAATAATGCCTTGACTGTTTTCACCAGCTTTTATGGCAGCTGGTAGTACGCCGGTCACAGCAGCTATGGTGCCATCTAATCTAATTTCACCTAAAACGATATATTTTTCTAATTCAAACCTGTCAATAATACCAAGGGCTGACATTAAGCCAAGCGCTATGGGTAAATCGTAGTGTGAACCTTCTTTTTGTAAATCAGCCGGCGCTAAGTTTACAGTAATACGCTGGCAGGGTAGGGAGAAGCCAAGTGTTTGAAAGCATGCACGTATACGTTCTTTTGACTCGCTAACGGCCTTGTTAGCAAGGCCTACAATAGAAAAGCTAGGCAGTCCCGGTGAAAACTGTGTTTCGACCGTCACGACATTTGCACTAACGCCTTCAAAGGCAACTGTATAAACTTTAGATATCATTTGATAATTGGCGGTGTTTCAAAACAATGAAATGGGGCAGGGGATGGTAATGTCCATTCTAAAGTATCAGCACTTTCTCCCCAAGGGTTGCCTGCTGCTTTTTTCTTATCCCAAAAGATCATAAAAATCACAAAGATGAAAAAAAGTGCTGCAAATCCTGATAGCGCACCACCCAGTGATGATATTTTGTTCCAACCTGCATAGGCATCTGGGTAATCTGGAACGCGTCTTGGCATGCCTGCTAACCCTAAGAAATGCTGAGGTAAAAACAACAAGTTAACACCCACAAAAGTTAGCCAAAAATGTATTTTTCCTAAAGATTCTCTGTATTGATAGCCAGACATTTTGCTAATCCAGTAATAAAATCCTGCAAATAGAGAAAACACAGCGCCCATAGACAGTACATAATGAAAGTGTGCCACAACATAATATGTATCATGTAAGGACCGGTTGATACCGCCATTGGCAAGAACAATACCAGTTAAACCACCAAATGTGAATAATAAAATAAATCCTGTTGCAAATAACATGGGAGTCTTAAAGGTTATGCTGCCGCCCCACATTGTTGCGATCCAGCTAAAAACTTTAATGCCAGTTGGTATGCCAATAATAAGTGTTGCAATGGTAAAATAGGCTTTAATATTGGCGCTCATTCCTGTTGTAAACATGTGATGTGCCCAAACGATAGATCCAAAAGCACCAATGGCAAGCATAGCGTAAACCATTGGTTTATAACCAAAAACTTTTTTGCGTGCAAATGTTGCAATGACTTGGCTGATAATACCAAAGCCTGGAAGGATCATAACATAAACTTCTGGGTGGCCAAAAAACCAAAATAAATGTTGGAACAAAACAGGATCGCCGCCTTTAGAAGATTCAAAAAAACTGGTGCCAAAGTTGCGGTCAGTCAGTAACATAGTGAGTCCACCAGCAAGAACTGGTAAGGTTAGAATCAACAAAAAGGATGTAACCAGCATACCCCAAACAAATAAAGGCATTTTAAACATACCCATGCCAGGTGCGCGCATATTAAAAATTGTTGTCACAAA
This sequence comes from uncultured Verrucomicrobiales bacterium, assembly GCA_964613645.1. GTDB lineage: Bacteria > Pseudomonadota > Alphaproteobacteria > Paracaedibacterales > UBA11393 > UBA11393. The sequence continues at coordinate 1,725 of CAZTIE010000081.1, read as the reverse complement.
GTTAATAGCACCTAGTACAGATGATACACCAGCTAATAGAAGTGCTTGAATGAGAAAATCTACGGCCATATCATTGTGACCAATAAGGGATGATAATGGCGGGTAAAGTGTCCATCCCGTACCAATACCCATACCAACACAAGCTGATAAACAAAGCAGTATGAATGATGGTACCAGTAACCAAAAGCTAATATTGTTAAGTCGGGGGAACGCCATGTCAGGTGCGCCAATATGTAGGGGGACAAACCAGTTACCAAAGCCACCGATCAGGCCGGGCATCACAACATAAAAAACCATAACAAATCCATGCATGGTCATGACAACATTGTAAAGTTGATAATCTTGGAAAAATTCGTTACCCGGTATTGCAAGTTGTGTTCGCATGAGCATGGATAGAAAACCGCCAAAAATAGCGCAAGAAATAGAAAATATGATATAAAGTGTGCCAATATCTTTATGATTTGTGGAGAGTAACCAACGGCTCCATCCTGTTGGGTGATCGTGAATTTGCGTATTAGCCATTTGTATCTTCCTTTGTTTCTGTCTTAATTTGTGATTCTTGTGGAGCTGGCTCTATTTGTGATGCATGCCATACATCATATTCGTCTTGGGGGACAACTTTTACAGCAATGGGCATAAAACCATGGTCTTTACCGCAGAGTTCTGAACACTGCCCGTAATACATGCCAGGCTTATCAACGCGCATCCATGTTTCATTTGTACGCCCTGGGATACTATCAATTTTAATACCAAAAGATGGGACTGAAAAACTATGTATAACATCTTGCGATGTCACAAGAACGCGTACTGTTTTTCCCTGTGGAATCACAAGCGGCTTATCAACATCTAATAAGCGTAGTTGCCCTGGTTTTAAATCTTTTATTGGAATCATATAGCTATCAAAGGCAACTGTCTTTGCTTCTTCATCATGTGGATATTCGTAGGACCAATACCACTGATGGCCCGTTACTTTTACAGTCATGTCCGGATTTTCAATTTTATCAAACACATACAGAATTTTCATAGATGGAATTAAAATAACCACAAGGATAAGGACAGGTATGACTGTCCACGTTATTTCTAAAGCTGTGTGGTGCGTAAATGTTGCCGGCACAGGATTTTTTGATGCCCTGAATTTATATATGGTGTATCCCATTAAGAGGACTACCACTAAGGCAATTGCGAAAATAATATACAATAACAGGTTATGCATATCATTAATCACCCCCATAAGCGGAGATCGTGCTTCTTGAAAACCAATTTGCCAGGGTTTTGGTATGCCTGAAGCAGCGCTATATGAAACAGTAGTGAGGAATAACCCAAGCAGTTTAAACATGAAGAGTGCCCTTTAGATAAAACTTACTAAAATTTTAGCATAGTAAGTTGAAGCAGGGCAATTAGACGCGCTTATTTATAAAAGTGAAGTTTATTTTTCCTCATCAATACTGCGTTAACTGATCTTAAAAATATTTTAATAACAATGTTGTTTTCCACTTGATTTTTTTGAAAAGCATCTTATATCAGTGTTAGTTAATTAAACACTGATTGGTTATATGAAAAATATTAAAAAAATTATCCTTCTTGCTTGTTATTTATCTTATGCATATGGAATGGAAATTGCTGTAAATTTTGATGGTTTTGCCGCACGTAAGCGTTCACGATTAATGCTTATGAACGAAGACGAAAATAATGTTCCTAAATCCACCTGTGAAGGAGCTATCAGGA
>CAZTIE010000080.1:0-6812 GCA_964613645.1 uncultured Verrucomicrobiales bacterium | reverse complement strand
GCTGGTTCAGCAATATTTAGTTTAAGGTGTTGCACTTCAGTTTAGAACAGGGGCACTTCAGTTTAGAACAGGGGGTATATCTGCATTTTTCTGAATATATAAAGTAATACATATGTATTCGTTATTATTTTTATGGCAAAAATAGAAAAGCATTTTGAAAAATTAAGTTTTAGAATTTTATGTTCATAAGGTACAATGACTGTAAATGACTGTAAACGATTGAGAAAATGAAAAATACTATTATTGTTCACCAGGGAGATTTACCTGATGATGTTTTCTTTAACGGTTCTGTGGCAATAGATACAGAAGCTATGGGGCTTATTCATGCGCGTGATCGCCTTTGTGTTGTGCAATTATTTAGCGGTAATGATGCAGATCCTATTCATTTGGTTCAAATTCCTAATACACATAAACATCAGGCACCAAATTTAGTCAAATTACTGCAGGATAAAAGTATTATAAAAATTTTTCATTATGCGCGTTTTGATGTTTCTATCTTGATGTATACGTTTAATATTGGTATTCAAAATATTTTCTGTACAAAAATTGCATCGCGTTTGTGCAGAACGTATACAGGGAACCATAGCTTGAAAGATTTATGTAAAGATTTTGTTGGTATTGAACTATCAAAAGAAGAACAAACATCAGATTGGGGTTCTGAAAATTTAACAAATCTTCAGCAACAGTATGCTGCGAAAGACGTTTTATATTTGCATAAAATAAAATCAGCACTTCAGCTTATGTTAAAACGTGAAAATCGTGTTGAAATGGCCAAATCATGTTTTGATTTTTTGCCAACGCGTGCAAAGCTTGATCATCTTGCTGGCGATCAATTTGATATATTTTCACATAAGAGTACTTAATAATGACGACTTTAAAAACATATCAGAAAAAAAAACAGAGTGCCTTTGAATTATGCTCTCAAGTTTTAATCACAGAACTTGATGGGCTTAAAATTCTGGAGGAATCCTTGCACGATGTGTTACGTAAACCTATTGAGGATGCAGCTGATTTAATGTTTAACACGCAAGGACGTGTTATTGTTAGTGGTATGGGAAAAAGTGGTTTAATTGGTCGTAAAATTGCAGCAACCTTAGCCTCTACTGGGCAGCCGTCTTTGTTTATTCATCCAGGAGAGGCCAGTCATGGTGATCTTGGGATGATAACAAAAAGTGATACATTATTATTACTATCTAATTCTGGCGAGACGAAAGAATTGCATGATATTATGCACTACGCTGCGCGTTATCACATTCCCTTTATTGGTATGTCGAGTAAAAAAGGATCAACTTTAGATAAATTGTCTACTGTTGGTATCGCACTGCCAGATGTGCCTGAAGCTTGTCCTATGGGACTTGCACCAACAACATCTACCACACTTATGATGGCGCTATGTGATGCTTTAGCTGTCACACTTTTAACGTGGCGTGGTTTTACAAATAAGAATTTTAAACAGTTTCACCCTGGTGGCAAATTGGGCGCTCAGCTTTTAAAAGTTGAAGAAAAAATGCATAAAATGAAGTTGCCACTTGTTAGTGAAGACACTTTAATGAGTGAGGGTTTACTTCAAATGACGTCAGGTGGTTTTGGCTGTGCTGGCGTTTTAGATGATCAGAAAAATCTTATTGGTATTGTGACAGATGGTGATTTAAGACGCCATATGGAAAGTGATCTTTTAGCACAAAAGGCAAGTACAGTCATGACGAAAAGCCCTAAAACCATTGAAAAAGATATGTTGATGGCAGAAGCTTTAAATATAATGGAAACACATAAGATTACAGCCCTTTTTGTGGTTGAAAATAAGAAACCAATTGGTGTTTTACATATCCATGATTTCTTGCGTCTTGGGGTTGCATAATTTTTATGAAAAAAGTTTTAGAGGTGCTTCCAGCTTTTGGTACAGGAGGTGTTGAAAGTTATGTGTTTGATATTTTAACGTCGCTTGCAAAAACGCATAAAGAACACACGTTTTATGTGGCCTCATCTGGTGGTGCCTTGGTTGATAAACTGCCTTCTAATGTTAATCATTTTAACTTACCTTTGAATAAAAGATCCCCTTTTGTGATGCTGCAAAATACTTTAGCGCTTAGGAAAATATGCAAAGCGCATGCTATTGATCGTATGCATGCACATTCGCGTGCACCGGCGTGGAGCTGTTATTTATCCAGTAAATTATTAAAGATTCCTTTTGCCGCAACCTTTCATGGTGCGCATAAAGCACAAAATTGGTTTAAAAAGTTCTACAACAGTTCTATGATGCGGGGCGAATATGTTGTTGCTGTGTCGCAGTTTATTCATCAACATTTACAGACAATTTATCCGGCTTATACGAAAGATAAAATTGTAGATATTTTTGAGGGTATTGATACCAATAGGTTTCATAAAAAGCACATTCCTTTTGATCAAGTGCTTGCAAAACGGGAGGAGCTAAAGATTCCGTTTTATCATAAGGTCATTTTGCTACCAGGGCGGTTTGCCAAATTAAAAGGTCATCTTGAGTATATAGAAGCGTTTCAGCAGTTGCCTGAAGATACAAAAAACAATGTAACGAGTATTTTTATTGGCAATATTAAAGATAAGCCTGATTATGTGGAAACGTTAAAGGGCGAGGTCTCAATCAATAACATGACCTGTATTTTCTTGGATTCATCAGATCATATTGAACTGTTTTATGCACTGTCAGATGTTGTTGTAGTTCCAACGCAAGTGCCTGAATCTTTTGGTCGCGTCATTGCAGAGGCTTTATCAATGGAAGCCATTGTGGTCAGCATTGATCACGGCGGTTCAGTCGAGTTATCTCATGATGGTCGGTATGCATTTCTGTCCAAATCCGGTTGCGTTCATGCTCTTGCTGCACAAATGAAAAGGGCCCTAAGTCTTTCTATTAAAGAAAAAAAAGACCTAACAGAAAATACGCATGCATTTTTGACAGAAAACTATGGCTTGGATTCTATGATTCAAAAAATAGAAGCGCAAATTTATAGTTATTCCAAGGAAGAGGTGAACTTTCCCCCTATTTGTTAAATATGTATTAATGATGATCGGGATATCTTTAAATTAAGGCAATAAAAGCCTAGATGGTCTCGTGCGGCGGGGAGAGATTGAGTCACGAGTCCTTGGTAGCAATCATATTTACGTCTAGTTGATGTAAAAATAGTACCATCGATCCTAGGACAGGTAGACTAAACTTAGAATTCAGATTCAGTATACGTGTTTTTCATAAGATTGAATAGATCTATATGTTGTAATTTATTAACCAAAATTAACGGTTTTTAAGTGTGCAGAGAGGTTGTGTCTTCGTGTGTGGCGGAGGAGTGGACGATGCTGCGTGGTGTTCGGGTGAACCCCATCAGAACATTGCTGCATGTAAAATTAGAAAGCTACTAGCAGTATAGGCATATTGTGAGCATCACTATAATACGTTACAGCCTTTAAGGCAGTAAGTCAAAGTACATCATGATGGATGCTTGTAACACAAAAAAGACAAGTGTAAAGGGCAAAAATACTTTCCAGCCTAGGCGCATCAGTTGGTCGTACCTATAACGGGGTAGGGATGCTCTGACCCATAAAAATATAAATAAGAAGAATGATATTTTTAAAATCATCCATATGAAACCGGGGATTATATTGAATAATGGAATATCTAAGGGCGGTAACCATCCACCAAAAAATAAAATGGTATTAAGGGCGCTCATCAATATCATATTGGCGTATTCACCTAAGAAGAATAGGGCAAATGTCATAGATGAATATTCAACGTTATAACCGGCTACCAGTTCGGCCTCAGCCTCCGGTAAATCGAAAGGGGATCTATTGGTTTCAGCTAAGCAAGAAATGAAAAAGATAACCCACAGTGGAAATAGAGGCAGGATATACCAATGGTTTTTTTGCGACATAATAATGTCTGATAAGTTCAAGCTGCCTGCACACAGTAAGATAGAAGCTAGTATCGTTCCAATGGCCAGTTCGTAAGAAATCATTTGTGCTGCAGACCTGATTGCACCTAAAAATGCATATTTTGACTGGCTAGCCCATCCAGCAATGATAATGCCGTATACCCCAAGTGAAGATAAAGCAAATATATATAATACACCCACGTTTAAATTAGCGATGACAAAATCTGGACCCATTGGAATAACGGCCCATGCCATAAGGCTAAGGCTAAACGTTAAAATGGGGGCTAGAATAAATAAAAATTTATTAGCAGCAAGAGGGATGATAATTTCTTTATGCAGTAATTTGATGCCATCTGCAAAGGGTTGTAATAGTCCAAAAGGGCCAACCATATTAGGGCCAACACGCAGTTGCATGTAACCTATAACTTTACGCTCAAAAAATGTGAGATAAGCAACACCAATGATAAGGGGGACAACAAGTGTCAATATTTTTAAGATAATCCAAAAGCTTATTTCAGCGTAATGTAAAAGCAGCGGGTATAGTTCTGTTAACGTGATTACATTCATGCTGATTGACGATCCTTTTTCGCGTTTGTACATTCTGCCATGGTGGCAGAGTTCTTGCTAATAACATCTGTCATATAAAAATTTTGAATAAGCTGTTTAAAGGGTTGATTACTGAGTGTTTCAGGGGTTGATAACGCAATGTCTTGTAATGTGTTTTTTGTAAGCAGACCTATTTGTTGAAAGGCGACATTAACTGTAGATAGTTTCTTTAGAATATCTTCATGGCTATGACAGGGGAGGGTGATACCAAGTGTATCTGCCAGTATTTTGATGATTTTCCAATCTGCTTTGGCAGAACCTACAGGTGGAGTCGCTTGGTTTACCTGTTGAACGCGTCCTTCTGTATTAACATAAAAAGCTGTTTTTTCATGATAAGCAGTGCTTGGTAAAATGACATCTGCTGCATGTGCGCCCCGGTCTCCATGGTGGCCCATGTAAATAATGAATGTGTTTTCCCCAAAATCTTTTCGATCAAAACAATCTACACCGTGGAGAAATATCACTTTAATCGCATTTTTTTGCGATGCGTCTAATATTTGAGTAGCACTTAATCCACCTTCACCTGGAACGAATCCCATATCTAAAGAGCCGACAGAGGATGCATGTGCGTGAAGAATATTATAGCCGTTCCAATTTTCAGTGTGGGCATCCACTTGCTTGCAAAGCTGTTGTGCCGTATGCATGATTGTTAGACTATCACGTCTGCAAAGGGCAGATTCTCCAATAATGAGCATGGGTTTTTTGGCTGCTTTCCATGTTTTTGAAAAGATATGCTTATCATTTAAAATATCTTGTAATAGGTGTGCGTTGTTACCCAGCTGCAGGATGGGATAATTTAATTTTTCGTCTATGCCAATGCTTGCAACTGTTAAGCCGCCTTTTAAATAACGTTTGTATATGCGTGCATTAATAAGTGGTGCTTCAACGCGTGGATTGGTTCCAATCAATAATATGCAGTCAGATTTTTCAATGCCAGCAATACTTGTATTAAATAGGTAACTTTCCCTATGCGCAGGGTCAAAAGGAGTATTGTTTAAGCGGCAGTCTGTATGGGGTGAGCCGATAGCGTTCATAAGTTCTTTTAATAAATAGGTCGATTCACAGTCAACCAAATCACCAGATAAAGCAGCAACCTCTGTGGCTTTTATAGAAGAAATTTTTTCTTGAATACTTGCTAATGCATCCTCCCAAGAAGCTTCCTTAAACGCGTTATTTTCTTTTACAAAAGGCTTATCTAAGCGTTGTGTTTTTAGCCCGTCATAAGAAAAACGAGCTTTGTCTGAAATCCAATCTTCGTTAATTGCATCGTTTGAACGTGGTAAAATGCGCATAACATTGACACCTCGAACATCTAGGCGTGTGTTCGAACCAACGGCATCACTGATATCAATGCTGTTAATATGCTCCATCTCCCAAGAACGTGCTTGGAATTTAAAGGGTAGGGAGGTAAGTGCTCCAACAGGGCATAAATCAATAATATTTCCAGATAATTCGGAATCTAAGTTTTTTTCTAAATAGGTGGAAATTTCCATATCTTCCCCGCGTGAAAACGCACCTATTTCAGGGGATCCTGCCACTTCATTCATAAAACGTATGCATTTTGTGCAATGAATGCAACGCGTCATAACGGTTCCAACAAGTGGTCCCATGTTTTTTTCAGAGACAAGGCGGCGTGGAAAAATATTTTGGCTTTCACCTGGGCCATGTTTCATAGTGAGGTCTTGAAGGTCACATTCACCACCCTGGTCACATACTGGGCAATCTAAGGGATGATTTAATAATAAGAGTTCTAATACGCCTTTTCTGGCTTTTTCCACCATAGGGGAATTGGTTTTAACAACCATCCCCTCTGTAATCGGTTGTGCGCAACTGGCAATAGGTTTGGGGAAACGCTCTATTTCTACTAAACACATGCGGCAGTTGCCAGCAATCGAGAGTTTGGGGTGATGACAAAAGTGAGGAATTTCGATTCCTGCTTTTTTGCACGCATCCATAACCGTGGCACCACTATCAATTTCTATTTCTTTGTCATTAATTGTTAGTTTTGCCATAGGTATGTTGTTTAAAAATACAAATATACCTTATGGTACCGCATTTATCAGCTTAGGTTAAGAGGTGGAGAAAAATTTGAGGTTGTTAGTATAAAAGATATACCATCATATTTTTGATACTAAGTTAAGCATTTGTTAAATGTTATCAGGATATATTAAAAGTAAGGCAATAGTAGCCTAGAGAATCTCACCTGGTGGGGAAGGGTTAAGTGCGATCCTTTGGCGACAGTTACATCTGTGATCAATACAGAGATAATATTCTTGAACCTAGAGTAAATGTACAAGACATAGAATTCAT
>CAZTIE010000079.1:0-6892 GCA_964613645.1 uncultured Verrucomicrobiales bacterium | reverse complement strand
CCGGTTGGTATGATTCAAATTTTTCAGCTGTCGTAACTTCATCAATAGATGAAGGCGCTGTTGCAAAAGTAAAACTTGTGCACGCTGTTAATAGTCCTAAATATTTAAATTTCATATAATTATCCTAACTGAAAATGTTTAACTACGCATATGATATGCTTACTACAATTAAGAAGTCAACACTTAACGTAACGACTCGTGCAGGGTATTAATTTCTGTCATCAAATCGTTATCATCTTGAATAAGTTGTGTGATTTTTCTGACTGAATGCAAAACAGAGGTATGATCCTTACCGCCAAAATTTTTACCAATTTCAGGTAATGACTTTGTCGTCATTTTCTTAGATAAATACATAGCAACATGGCGCGGCTTTGTAATATTCTTTGTACGTTTTGCTGATAACATCTCGGATACTTTAATCTGGTAAAACTCGCAAACGCGGCGTTGTATATCATCAATTGTTAAACGCTTTTCGTTAGAACGCAATACATCGCGCAAAACTTCTTGGGTTGTATCAATCGTAATAGTGCGCCCAATAAGTGTGGCATGGGCAATAATGCGATTCAATGCGCCTTCAAGTTCCCTTACATTAGATGTAATTTTAAAGGCTAAAAATTCAAGAACTTGCAGATCAACTTCCATATTCATAGCTTCAACTTTAGATTGCAAAATACCAAGGCGCAGTTCGTAAGTTGTTGGATGAATGTCTGCAACAAGTCCCCATGAAAGACGCGATTTTAAACGATCACCAATTTTTTCTAAATCATTAGGGGATTTATCTGCAGAAATAATCACTTGTTTTTGTTGGTCTACAAGCGCGTTGAATGTATGAAAAAATTCTTCTTGGGTTGTGTCTTTACCGCCAATAAATTGCACATCATCAATCATTAATACATCGACGTTACGTAAACTTTCTTTAAAAGAAGATGCGTCTTTTAAGCGAAGCGCCTTAATGAAGGAATACATGAATTTTTCAGCAGACAAATAAACAACGCGCTTTTTTTTATGGTTTTTGTGTATTTGCCAAGCAATTGCATGCATTAAGTGCGTTTTACCAAGACCAACACCACCGTGTAAGAAAAGCGGATTATAAATTGGCTTGTCTGATTCTGTAACACGCATAGAAGCTGCGTATGCAAGCTCATTTGATTTTGCGACAACAAAATTCTCAAAGGTATATCGGGGATCTAATGATGAAACAAAGTCTTTTTCTGAGAAAAATTCATTATTTTTAATAACGGATATTTTTATATCTGAAGTTTTTGTACTTTGCTCTGTGTCGGCCTTATCAGACTTGTTACTTTTTGAAGCAACATTAATTAATATTTTTTTTACACTACTGTCATTGGCTTGGCTATGTTTTAAAATAGATTGTTCATAATGTGCAACAACCCAGTCTTTCATAAAACGACTAGGCGCACTTAATGACAGAACCCCCTCTTTAACGTCGTTAAAGACTAAAGGGCTTAACCAACTTTTAAAGGCAGCATCTCCAAAATCATCAATAAGGTCTGGCGTGATAGCATCCCAGACGTTTGCGACAGATTGCTGATTTAAAGCTGGCATATTTTTTATAACCTTAAAAATAATTATTTCTGTTCAGGAACAACAACTTCAACAGTTTCTGGTCCAAAATTAAGGGTGATTTTATCGGCACCTTTTGGAACTGAAAAACGATGATCGCCAGGCGTCTGATACGACACAAATCCTAGCACGAATGTAGCTTTATTGTAAATATCTTCCTCACCACTATTTTGCGGTTTTATTTCAATTGTTCTTAAGTCATTTGGCAAAACATCATCAATTTGAATAAATAAGTCATTTTGATGATCACGCTTTAATTGATCCAGACCTTTGAAAAAATCCAAACCATTAAGTGCTAATAATTTAGCTTGTATCTCTTCATTTTTACCAAACACAAAAGCTAGCTTACTGGGATCGCTACCAACATCTTGTGAAGAATAGGCATCTGCATTCTGATTCATGTCATTGGAAGCCTTAATGCTTACTGTTTTCAGCCAAGAGCCACCACTTAAGCCAACATACTCTACAACCTGTTCCATAGGACCGCCACAACCGCTTATGAAAAGCATCGTGATACTTAGTGTGAAAAAAATTCTAAATAACATAAAAAACTCCATATTTTTATTTCCACTTAAGAAAATATTAAACTTCAGATGATACTATAAAAGAGTAACAGTTTTAAACCCTAAGGTATAGGCATACAGCGATGACAAAACATCCTTTCTCATTACTTCAGTCATCTTCATGCACACCTTTACTGTCGCTTGCTAGTATAGAAGAAATTGCCTATACAACAATCAAAATGCTACCCCGTACTATTTATAAGCAAATACAAAATATTCATATTAAGACCGAAAACTTTGCAACTGCTAACGCATTGAAAGAGCTTAATGTAGCCAATAAGTATGATTTACTTGGATTATATTCTGGTATCCCGCTTCATGAAAAAGAGTTCACAAACGAACAATTGATAGAAGATACAATTTTTCTTTATCGCGGCCCACTCATAAAGTATTCCAGGGAATCGCGTGATTCTATTAACAGCGTCATAGGAAGTGTTTTGATTCAAGAAGTTGGTCATCATTTAGGGTTAGAGCCCCACAAACTTGGAGCACCTTTTTTTATAAGGTAGAAACAATAAAAAGAATACTTTTAGACGTGCTTATTGAAGGTGTGTGAGCATTTTTTTGTTTGTGTTAACGCACGCAGTCCGGGTAACGGAGAGTCTTGTAACCAAGCTAAAAAAGCACCTCCAGCAGTTGAAAGATAAGTAAAATCTTTTGCTGTGTTCGACTTGCTAATAACGGCTAATGTATCGCCCCCACCAGCGATGCTGATAAGCCTTTTATTTTTTGTCTGCATTGACATAATGTGTGCTAGTGCACAAGATTTCTGATCATAAATGCCAAATTCATAAGCACCTAAGGGGCCGTTCCACAGTACAGTTTTGCAAAGTTCTAATTTTGCTTGAATCATTTTTAAGGACTGCGGGCCAAAATCAAAAATCATTCCCTTAATGTGTTCACCACTACGCTGATGCTTGTTTGATAAAGATTTCAAATTATCCGCTACAATAAAATCTGCGGGCAGAATGATTTTATTTTTATGCGCACTTGATAACAGTTCCAGGCATACGTTAATTGCACTATCTTCAACAAGAGAGCTTCCAATATCAACCCCTTGAGCCTTTAAGAATGTATTGGCCATGGCACCACCGATCACCATATAATCCACTTTTTCTATTAAGGATTTTAAGACACCAACTTTTGTTGATACTTTTGCCCCACCAATAATTGCCATCATGGGTTTTTCAGGCGGGCAAAAAAGATGTTCCAGAGTCTTCAATTCCTCATCTAATAAAAGACCTGCATAGTTTGGCAATAATTTTGCAATTGCATGAACGGATGCGTGTTTTCTGTGGCTGCAAGCAAAAGCATCATTAACATATATTGTACACGGCCCTTTTAGATCATGTGCAAAACCCGCATCATCTATAACCTCGCCCGGATAAAATCTTAAGTTTTCTAATAAATATATACCAGGGCTAGACACATCATAATGAACACACGTTTTCAAATGCGTCACTTCAGTATTTAAATATTTTTCAAGTGCAGACTTTAATATAATTGTTGATAAATTTTGATCCCATTCACTTTTATGAATAGATGACTTAGGGCGCCCTAAATGTGTTGCTAGAATTAACGTGTCCGTTTTTTTTTGTAAATATTTTATTGTTGCGATTGTTTTTTGAATACGCGTATCATCCAAAATCATCCCGTTTTTGATCGGTACATTTAAATCCAACCTTAAAAAAACATGGCCACAAGTATCAGATATTTGATTCAATGTTTTGTATTTACGCATCGACGGCACCTTTAAGCGGCATATATCTTAGATAGTATACACGAATTCTACTACTTTGTTATTCGTACTACGTATGATGTGATGAAAACAATGAAGCGCTTTAAAATTCAGGCCTATCAAACAGTCTTGTATCTAGCGTGATACCCGCTTCAAACTTAGTAATATCAACACAAATTTCGTTTCCTTGTGGATCGAATACAATCCAACCATTTATTTTGATAAATGGCTTTAAGGAAAAATCTATTTTCATAGAACCTTCGTCCCCATTTTTTGTAGATGCTAAGGTTATGTAAGCATTTTTCTCAGTTTTACTAAAATCTAAAACATGTATAGTATCATTAAACTTAATATTTTTTTGCAGTAATAAGCCTGCAGGGGTGTAAGACGAGTTGATGTCTTGCACACTTTTATCCGTTGCATCCGCTAAGTATAACGTACCATTACGCACAATTATTTTTTGTTCTATTGTCGGGTAATCAATGTACATATGCCCGTTTTTTTTATCGATATATAACGTGCCCGTTATAGCTGGGGCATCGCCATTTCGCTGCTGAAATTCTGCTTTAATTCTGGGTAGTTGATTTAAATATGTTTCAAGCTGTTTTTGTGTGTTATCAGCCTCTTTTTTACAAGGGGCAGCACACGCAATAAAGGCGAATAGACAAAAAAACATGACTGTTCTTATCATAGAGAAAAACTATCGCCAAGATAGACGCGCCTTACATCTGGGTGAGAAGTAATTTCTTCAGGGATTCCATGCATTAACACATGGCCATTTGCAATAATGTAGGCCCTGTCAACGATATCAAGCGTTTCCCTGACATTATGATCTGTAATTAAAACACCAATCCCCAAGGCTTTCATTTGTTTAATAATGTCGCGAATCTCAGCAACAGCAATAGGGTCAATACCGGCTAATGGTTCATCTAAAAGTAAAAAGGATGGATTGATAGCCAAAGCACGTGCCAGTTCTGTTCGTCTGCGTTCGCCACCAGATAAAGCAATAGCAGATGATTCACGCAAATGACTAATAGAAAAAGCTTCTAACAGTTCGTCCAAACGCTCTTCCAAATGATCCGGGTCCGGTTCTGAAATTTCAAGTACGGCCCTAATATTTTGCTCAACTGTTAACCCGCGAAAAATGGAGGCATCTTGCGGCAAGTATCCAACACCCAAGTTTGCACGTTTGTACATTGGAACATGCGTGATGTCTTTTCCGTCCAAACTAATACGCCCACTATCAGGCGATAAAATGCCTGATAGTATAGAAAATAGGGTTGTCTTACCAGCACCATTTGGCCCTAGCAAACCAACAACTTCTCCGCGCTTTACCCCCACTTTTACACCAAGTAAAACGGGCCGTTTACCAAAACTTTTTGTTATTTTAGTGGACCAAAGTCCACTTTCCGGCAAGGGGTCTTGCTGAATTGTCATAGCGTATATGCGCTAATTAACGCAGCAGCTTTTTCAGCATTTTCATAACCTGTGACTTTAACCCATTTATTGTTTTCAAGATCTTTATAATGTTCAAAAAAGTGCGTGATCTGTTCTAATAGATAAGGGGGTAAATCTGTATGATCTTTTATATTGTAAAAAAACGGATTCAGCTTATCCACAGGCATCATCAAAATTTTTTCATCAATTCCAGATTCATCTTCCATCATTAAAACGCCAATTGGTCGGCAGCGGATAACAGATCCTGGTATAACGGGCACAGCACCAACAACAAGCGCATCCAAAGGGTCGCCATCTTGTGCTAAGGTTTGTGGAATAAATCCATAGTTTGCAGGATAGTACATCGCGCAGTGCATGAAACGATCCACAAACACAGCGCCTGATTCTTTATCAATTTCATATTTAACAGGGCTTGATCCTTGTGCTATTTCAATAACAACGTTTACATCCCATGGTGCATTTTCCCCAACTGGGATCTTATCTAAATTCATACTTAATCCTTAATGTTTTTTTGTTTTAGAGTACGCAATTTTGATAAAAAATTCAATTGTTGAAGTGATCCTTACTATGATGCCGTATTTTTTTAATAAAATCGACTAAGTTTTCTAATGACATGTGCTTCGAAGAAATACTAGGCGCCCAGCACTTCCGACCGAGCTCACATTTTCTTGTAGACCTTCTATAAATTTCTCGCGTCTAAGTGTTATTTCACTTTTTTGCAAAACATGATATTTCTCTTTCTCTAGTGTATCGCTTTCTTTAGGCAATTTATCATACTGTGTAATATCTTTTGCTATAGATATATGAAGAGCTGAGGTCCTATATTCTGAATCTCCGTATTCGTATTCAAGAAATTTTGGCTCCACTTTAACAACATAAAAACTTCCGTAAGCTTCTGCAGTCAAAGTTTTATCTATTGAAAAACTGGAGGCAACTATTTTTCCTAATTTCAATTTATTTGGTGCAAATGCGCTATTAAAAAAGTCACTTTTGATCTGAGATGGACAAGGCGAAAATTTTGCAGAACATAAGCTTATGTGATAGGGCGACCCATCAACCCAAATTGCTACATTCATGTCTTTGGATAAAAAGTGTGGTTTTTGTTTGTCATATAAATCTTTCGTTCGTTTGTAATTAAAACTAATAGAAATGCTACGATTTGCCTCTTGAATTTCTGATAAATTTTGAACACTAAAAGGCTTTAAAGCGACGAATAGCAGATTACCTAAAGCAACATCTAACGAATTAGCTTGTTCCTTTTTTTTAGTCAAATCAAGCTGGTTTACAGATATAATAGAACCAAACAACCGTTTCTTTTCAAGTCCAAGCTGTGCCATGCAGTATGACGTGGCATAACCACATACATTGAATAATAAAAACGTCAATATAGCTAGATACATATAATACAATTTCTATTCTTAATTTATAATATTTATTTTGACATATAAAGCTTAACAAATTCTTAACAAATTATAGTTAATCTAGATGGGGGACAACCCCTGTTCTAAACTGAAGTGCAACACCTTAAACTAAATATTGCTGAACCAGC
>CAZTIE010000078.1:0-7007 GCA_964613645.1 uncultured Verrucomicrobiales bacterium | reverse complement strand
TTAACAATTGATGATACTATTCGAGAATATGGTTTGTTTTTGGAATGACTATATACCGATACCTTAAAAGATCATAATTGATAACAATTTTTAATCACTTTGGCGCACTTCAACCTTGAAACGGTGAAGCATTATATCTCATTTTATTAGTATTTGTCTATATGACAGACCTTAAAATTCAAAAAAAGATGGGGTTAAAAGGACGGTTACCAACAACTGGTCTGACATATAGAGGTAATGTGTCGTTTTATAATGATTAATGCTTTATTCCCTTATGAATAGCGACAATACCACCTGTTAAATTTTCGCAAGATGCCTGTATAAAGCCTGCATTCGTGATCATTTTCTTCAACGTTTCTTGATCCGGAAATTTTCGAATACTCTGTACTAAATATTCATAAGATTCTTTATCTTGCGCTATCAACTGCCCCATCTTTGGTATAACAGAAAATGAATAACAGTCATAAACCTGTTGTAACATTTGTGAGGTTGGCTTTGAAAATTCCAAACAATAAAACGCCCCTCCAGGCTTTAAAACCCGCAGTGTATCGGACAATACTTTCTCCTTATACGTACAGTTACGTAAACCAAATGATATGGTTACAATATTAAATGACTCGTCTTTAAAGGGTATTGATTCAGCATTGCCCACAGTCCAATTTAGTTTGTGTAAGAGCCCCTTATTAACAGAACGACCCTGACCAACTTCAATCATATCGTACGTTAAGTCGCACAATGTGATCTCAGGCGTCAGATGATTAAACTGGTCTAGTATACCAAAAGCAATATCTCCCGTACCACCGGCAAGATCTAACACCTGACTCCCCTGCTCTATAGGAAGATTGGAAATAAAATGATGTTTCCAATAACGATGCAGCCCACCGCTCATCACATCATTCATACGGTCATAATTTGACGCAACATTTTTAAAGACACCCTGAACAAGCCCCTTTTTAACAGCAGCTTCTACATTTTTAAACCCAAAATCTGTAAACATCATCAAAATTATTTTATAAACTTTAGTTTATACTAGCATGTTTAAGACGCGCTCAAAAACCTATCTCAGTTAATATCGCTTCGACCAAACAAACCCAGCCGAACTACCTGAAGATGATTGATCATATTCATTATTATCACTTTTTCGCTGAGCAGCAATTGCGGCTTCAAAAGATAGATTATCTGTAATAGCTGCCTCTATTGCAAGCTTGCTAGTGCCCTGACCTGCACCTTGCTCAACAAAAAGCTCCATATTTTCCGTAATTTTTTTACCAATGCGCACAGCATGATTTGTTGATGTATTATCACCAATCACAGCATTTGAATCAGATTGTTCTGTAATTTCAAAGGTATCAAAGCCAAAACCTTTTCGAATATCATCCATAATATTGAATCCCTTTTTGCCTTTTAATTTACCTAAAGCAGCAGCAAGCTGAATGCTCTGCCCCGCACTTACAGAACCAGAAACTTGTCCAAATAGCATGAGTGACAACACTTCATCTTGCGCATATGATGGTGAGGATTTAAAGGACACTGGAGAATCTTGATTGGTATCAACAATCATTTTAAGCTCTACATCACGCACCGTTTTACCAGCTGTCATTAAAAGCCAAACATCATTTCGTTTCTGTTTTAAAAATGCAACACTTGCAGATTCAATTTTTAAAGATGTGCCAAAAAAATCAAGTACACCACTTTTAAGGGTTAATGTTCCATCAAGGGATGGTGCATAAATTGGCCCAACAACTCCCATATCTCCCTCCCACACACTGTGGCTAATAATATTTCCATGTATTGCGAGCTTACCATGTGTTTTCAACGTAATATCTAATGGCAAAATCTCCCGTTCATGCACAAGGTTATGTTCATTTTGATATTCTTTCGCATATTTGCGTGTTTTAGGATCTTTTAAATGGATTAAAGGAATGTCGTCATCTGTATTAAGTTCATTTAAATTAATAGCTATTTTTTCAATATCTGCATATCCACTAATTGTTGAATAAATCCCCTCACCCTGAATTTTTAAATCACCACTGCCTGTACCCACAATACTGTCACTATTAACAAGCAAAAAATTCCTTACAATAAAATTCATTTTTACATACGGTTCTAACAATTTTTTAAAATCAATATACCCAGACATCGTCAAACGGCCTGTATTCCAACGTTTTCCAGGCACCACTAGCGGCTCATCCGTTGCAGAAAGAGACTGAATTGTAACGTGTGTGCCTTGGGCCTTTAGATGCGCTTTGATATTACTAATAACCGTACCGAATTCAGCTAATTCCACATAAGCATTTTGTGTGCGGATATCACCATTAAGTATTGGCTTTAAAACTGTTCCACTTACCCCTAACTGACAGTCAATTTGACCACTTAGACGGTCCCCAGTTGCGATAATTGCAGAAATCAGGGAAAGATCCAAATAACCTTTCATGGAAGCACTAACTGGTTTTTCCTGAAATTTTGAGATATAAAAATTGCCACCCGCAACAAAATCTGCCAATTTTTTTCCTATAATTTTTGTTTTCCATTCTACATGATCTGCTTTTTTAGTGATATGAACATCACAATCCAGTGTTTCTTCAACACCTGGTGTAAAGACATTTAATTGCCCCCATTGCAAACCCTTTACAGATACCGTGGCTTTTACATTTGGTGTATCGTCAGCTCCAAACAAAGATACTTCACCGTTAAGTTTTCCAACCAAAATAGTTTTATACAAAAACCAATTTAAGATACCAACGGGAAGATTAGACGCACGAATTAGGCCTGTCCACTTGTGAAAATTAGGTTTATTATGGTGTTCTATATCTTGAAAGCTAATACCACCACCTTCTGATTGAAGAACGCCATTTGTAAGTTTAAATGGCGAAAGCCCTAGATGAATGGGATTTTTCAAATGAAGTTTTTGTTTTAAATGCTCTACATGAAAAACGCTACAATCAACTTCATTTTTTTTAGAATTGAAGTTACCTTGAATATCTATTATTACAGGGGAGTTTAAATACCCAATTTTGTGTGAATTTGCTTTAACGACAAACTGTATATCATTAAAAATATTACCTTTTAATGAGACGCTCCCTGTTTGTGCAAAAAATAATTTTCCAATCGCCAAATGCTCAATCATTTGAACTATATTCAGATCACCGTTTCCATCTAAATCACCTTTTATCGTGACAAGTTCTGTTTTTGAACGTGGTGACCTAAAATATTTTGAATGAAAGTTTACTGAAATTTCCCCCTTTTTAGATTGTGGTGAATATTTCTTAAAATGAATACCTCCCTCTAAGTGCCCAACCGTTGCAAAATCAAAAAATGTTGTAATTGGCGCCATATCTTTAATATTAACAAGAAGACTGCCGTTGAATTCCGTAAAATTAGGGTCTGTTAACAGATCTACTTTTATAGTATTATCACCACGTGGCTTCACATAGCCATTAATAGATATTTTTTTATGATCCATACCTATGGATATAGAACTATCTTCAAAAGGGGAGTCACCATGACCACTTTTCAACATAATTGTATTTTGTGAAAAATCGGCATTTGTGTTCAGCGTTAACGTATTGTTATGCATTAGTGTGAAAACAGCATTAATACCTTTATCGTATTTAATTTTAACTGGTTCTTTTATAACCACTATTTGTTTAAGAATATCACTTTGGCACATTTCTTCTGACAACAGAATTTCAGAATCAACCTTCTCCTCTTCCCTTTTTGTTTTAATGTCTATTTTGCAACTTTCAAGATTTAAATATTCTTTGACAAGAGCCCCTGATAAACTGAGTGCCCCTTGCGCATGATCAATCGTCCATAACATGGACACAAAATTATCTCTTATCCTACTTTGCGCTGTACCTGACAAATTCATACTTAATAACGATGCATTGACACTTAGTTTTTTTACATCTAATGTATTTTGTTTTGTAATAACACCAACAAACGACATACTTTCTAATTTTCCAACGACAGGCAACATAAACCCTGCCGTATTTTCCCCATCTATATTATACGATTTGCCATCTTGAATGCTTCCAGTGATTGCAACTTCTCCATCAATAAAATGTGCCTTTGTTTTAAAGTTTGCCGTTAGAGACTGAATATTAAAATCTTTAACGTTAAGAACAAGCGATAATTTCTTTAATTTTTCTGCGTATTGTTGGATAGTTGCTGGCACATTTTTAAAAACAGAATAAATCATATTCTGCACACAGGCGACATTCTTCGTGTCGTAATTTAATAGTGCAGTAGCAACACCATTTTTATGATGGATTTGTGCATCTATAAGCGAGCTATAGCCAACTGGTGTTAGAGTAAAATGTGAACCGTCAGCAATTGGGTTATAGCGGCACGCAAGAATGCAAGACTCAAAACCTTTTACCTGCATATGATCCATTTCAATTCGCTTAATATACGTCTGTTGAATTAGCATCAAAATATTTTTAATAATTTTTTCAGGGTTTGATTTTTGCTCTTTTTCTAGTGGTTGCACGTTATGAACAGTAAAAAAGCTTTCTTTAACTTGAATAAATTTAATTTTGGGCCTAAAGGTAACAGTAGACCAAACGTCCAATGCAATAAAAACTGTTTTTAAATCACTGGTGATGTCTTTTGTCCCAACTGTTACCTTATTAGCTTGCAATGTGAACGGCCATATGCCGCTCATTTCTTGTATTTCAATATCAATATTATGTGTTGTCTGTAAAAAGTGTGTAGCCTTATTTAAGATCGCTATTTGAACAAACGGTAGCTGCAAGCAAGCAAACAGCAATACAGCAACAACTAAAATAGAGAAAACAACTTTTTTAAATATTTTTTTCATTAAAAGGCTTGCCCTACACTAATATAAAACTGATATGGAGAATCAACAGTTCTGCCATTCAAACGCCTTCTTTTTTGTGGAATTGCAACATCCACACGAATAGGAGCAAAGCTTGTAAAATAGCGCAACCCTACACCATAACCAGAATAAAAATGTTCTCGATCTTTTTTAAAACTTGGCACTTTGTTCCGACTAACAAGTCCACCTTCAAAAAAGCCAGCAAGCCCCCAATCGCCACTGATTCTTAAACGTACTTCACCGCCTAGCTCCATCTTAGATCTTCCTCCCAAAGGATTACGGTTACTATCTAATGGTCCTAACATTTGATAAGAATATGCACGCACAGATCCAGAACCACCCGCATAAAATCGTTTATTTAGGGGGGCAAAAGCGGTATTTTTTAAGAACATAGACCCATACTTTAGAAAGCCGGCCAACACAAAGCGTGGTTCACCTGTTTCTGTTCTATTTAAAGGCAAGTACGCCGCTACTTCTGCAAAAAAGATTCCCAACCCTTTTGCACCTTCAAGCTTACCAGCATAGGGCGTAAAATTAACACTGGCTTTTACCCCTGACGCTGGATCTAATTTTGAACTTGTCGTATTAAAGGTCAAACCAAATGGAAGTCCCACTAAAGAATGTGGATGACGAATATCACTTTGTTTAAGAGTTGCTTTTTCGGTAGATACGCCTAAATATCCCTTCAGCTGAATCATATCATGTACGGGACGCTTCACAATTGCAGATGCGCCAACGGTATCACCATGATAAGCACGTTGAATTTCACGGCGTATAAAAACTTGCGTATTTAATTCTTGCAACGGCACAACAAAATCCTGCAAATCAAAACTGAGTTTTATGCGTTTCAGGCGCCTTGAGACCTTAACTGATGTCCCCAAATGTTCTTGCCCACCCAATAGATTATTATGGTGCCAGAAAAAGTGCCCTCCAAGACCTTCTCCCGTTGCATAACGAATACCTACACCAATAAACCTGGGGGCAGCCTCTGTCATTTTAGCATTTAGAATAATGGGTTGTGGGATAGGGGTTCTCTTATCATCTAGCTTACAAGGAGCATTATCGAAAACAGACGGTTCTATCTCTGAACTTGAGACAAGCTGTGTGCTTGCAAGAACACTATTTGTTTCCTCAATTGTTTTAATCGAATACTGTTGCCCTGTACGCCACTGAAATCTATTTCTGATAAAGTGTTCTTCAATATTCTTAAGCCCTTGGACTTGCGCACTTTTTATAAACGCTAAAAGGCCCGTTTTAATCTTAAAATGAACTATCAGTTCCTTATTTTTATGATCAACGTAACCAACAGGTTCTTCAACAGAAGCAAATGGATAACCTTGTTCTTGTAAATAACGCTTTAAGGCCTTAGCAGAATCTAATATTTTTTTAAGATCAACATCCTCAGCGGGATAAAGATTTAAAACATCATTTAAAAACTCTTGTTTTGCGTCCTTTAATATAGTGGGATTGTCGGCACTTTTAACATCAATCGTTGAAATTTTATAACGCGCACCTACCATAATTGTACATTTCACAACAGCTTTATCTGCCTTTGCACTAATACGAAAAGATACCTTACCACCCAAATAACCTTTAGAGGATAAAACCCGTCTGAATTTCTTTTTATCTTCATCCGCCCGCTTACCAAGACCTGTGAGAGATGTTGGAAGGCGTTTAGATAAGCGCAGCAGCATAGATATATTTTTCAATGCTTCAATCACATCTTCAGAAGCATCTCCTTTAAATTTTAAAGAATAGGGAATACCGCTAATGGATGTGTCTTCATTTTCTGCTGCATCAGCAAGCACGTGTGTTTCAAGGTTAGGCAGTTCCTCCGCCTTATTAAAATCCAATTGTTCAGAATTATCCGCACCACATGTGCTGATGCCTAAAAGCAAAACGCATAGGAAACCATAGAAATTCGTCTTAATATTTTTCACAATGGTGATACGCAAACATACTGAAAGCTCCTACTCTCCATTAGACTAAAGTTTACCAATACGATCAAGGTCAAAAACGGGTTCTGTCTTAGAGCTTCCAGTCAACACCGTTTAGGTACGCAGGACGATGGTTTCCCTACTGTAAAACGCACTACGTCATATGTTTCGTTCAGTATATAGTCATTCCAAAAATAAACAACCTGTTATATAATGAAATAAAAAAGAGT
>CAZTIE010000077.1:0-7092 GCA_964613645.1 uncultured Verrucomicrobiales bacterium | reverse complement strand
TATATATACTAGATTTATACGCGCCTATTTATTTGAATTTTTCTCCTAGTTTATATAGTTGCTGTGGCAATGGAACCGTAGGCGTATTTTCAATAAGTCCCGGCTGTTTCAGTTGACTTAGAATAAGACCATTTTTATACTTTTTAATTTGCTTCAAATCTTTTGATCTCAGCTGTTTTGTCCATTTCACTTCAATTGGATGAAATTTATTTTGATCCAAATAGGCCAAATCAACTTCGCCTTCCGCTTTAATATAAAAAGCTGGATAAAACCTTTGATAATGACTGACAACGCAGGACTCAACAAGAGCTGGAATCATTTCAGTATCTGGAGCTTTAAATGGGGTTATCCATTTTTGTATAGCATGAAAAATAAACGGGTCTTTAAAAACAAGTTTTTTTGCTTTTTTCGGTGCCGCCAGTAGTTTGCTCTCTATTAATGCATTTTGAACAAATAATACGTCCATAGAGGCTAAGAGATTTGCATATTCTTGAATTGTATTAGGATGATCAATGGATGTATGATCCGCAAGTGAATTCCAAGTTACTTGCGTTCCATATGTATTCATAGAAGCCATAAGAAATTCTCGTAAGTAAGCTTCACTTTTCCCGTGCTTTATAACATCTCCCCTAATCCAATCTGAATAGGTTTGATAAGTAGAGGAAGATATTTTATCATTCTTTGCTTGATCATTAATTGCCGTTAGGAAACCGCCATGAGATAAATAGTTCTCAAATTCCTGAAATAAAACATCAATAGCTGGTTCTTCAGTTGTGTTAAGTTTTAAGTTAACAAATTCAAAAAATGATAAGGGATATAAATGAAAATCTACAACATCAGAACTACCACGTCTGCCAGGAAAGCGCATTCTTGCTTCTTGTATAAATATTAAATCTGATCCAGTTAAAACAAGCTGAACATTTTCAAGTATTCCTGTATCTGCAAGATATTTAACACCTTGATCCCAGTTTTTAATGTATGTTATTTCATCAACAATAATATAAATCATACTACTAGAAGAAGTAGGAATTTGTTCTAAATATTGACTTATTATTTGAATAAGACTTAGGTGATCATATATTACTTCTCCTGTTAAGAAAAAGATTGATTTTGGATTAATATTTTTTTCTATAAGAAGACGCATCCACTGTTTAAGGAGAGTTGTTTTTCCAATCTGACGACCTCCTCCTAATGTATATATACCAGAAATATTTACAGGGATTTTTTGAAGAAGGGAAGGAGTATGGACGTAAAACTGTTTGCTCAGTTTGCGCAATTGGGGGTCAAAGTCTATAAATTGCTTTATAGATTGCCAGTGAAAATTATGAGGTAAAAATCGATCATCCATTTTTCAATCGTATAGTACTGATTAAATTTAGTCAATAGGTATTATCTAAATTTATTAATTTTATCCAACCTCAATATTCCGGGCCTTTAGGTAGGCATAAAGTGTTGTTTTTGAAATATCTAACTGTGTAGCAATGTTTTTAACGGATATTGTTCCATTTTTATAAAGAGCCTCAGCTATTTCTGCTTTCTCTCGTGCTTTTGGGGAGAGCCCTTTTGGTCTGCCTCCTTTTCGGCCGCGAGCGCGTGCAGATTTTAGACCGGCTTGCGTTCTCTCACGAATAAGTTCGCGCTCAAATTCAGCAAGAGAGGCAAAAATACCAAATATGAGTCTTCCTTGAGACGTTGTTGTATCAATTGGATCGTTCAAGCTAATGAGGCCAACGCCTTTTTCCATAAAGAGGTTTGTTAGACGAATCAAGTGAGCTAGGTTTCTACCAAGTCTATCTATTTTCCAAACAACAACCGTATCGCCTGAGCGCAAATTTCTAATAAGTTCATCAAGAGCGGGCCGTTCAGTTTTTGAACCACTTGCAATATCCTTATGAACGTGATGACATTCTGCACTTTTTAGTGCATCAAGTTGCAAACTTAATGACTGATCACTCGTTGAAATGCGCGCATAGCCTATTTTCATGTATTTTCGTCCAGTTTAGAGTGTGAAAGTTAATATTGTGAACATAGATTTATTAAACCACTATACTTGACTTAATGCAATAAGCCTATTCACACATACATTTCAATCACTCAAGCGGTTCAGCTAAACCACCGTTTTTCTGAACTGTAATAATTTATAGACTGATAACTATTTATACTAACTGAGATAAAAATGTTCTGGCAGGAACAATTAATATTTTATCTTGAATAAAACAATCTTGGTTAATATAGTCCATGTTTTTTGTAACTTGAAAACAAAATTTAGGGTTTGTTTTTTCATTAAAGTATCTTAAGCTTGCAGACACATTTTGCTCACTTGTTTTTGTCTCTGCTAATAACCAGGGTTCTCCATCTTTAGTTACAAGAAAATCAACTTCTCTTTTTTGCTTATCACGTAAAAAGAAAAGATCAAATTCTCCTTCTCCATTTTCTGACCAAAAATCAACAGCTTTTTTAAGATGACAGGCAACGAGAGTTTCAAATTTTGCACCTTCATCAATTACTAGAGACCAATCACAAACATAAACCTTTGGTTCTTTGATAAGAGAGTGAGGAATATTTATTCGCCACGGAAAAATAGAAAATGAATAGTAAAATTGACGCAGTGTTTCCAACCAGCGATTTATAGTTTGAATACTTACCTGTAGTTTTGTGGCATAAGAGGATCTATTCAAAATATTGCCACTTTGATGCACTAATAACTGTGCAAAAAGTTCTATCTGTGATATCTCGTGAATGTTTGTGAGATCCCTTATATCTTCTCTAAATAGTTGAGATCTTCTCGTTCTTTTCCATTGATTATAGCGTGTTTTATGTCGTTGAAAAAAAGGTACAGGAAACCCACCGAATTGATACAGTGCATTAAAATCATCATCACTTATTGTATGGGGTTTTTTAATAATATCATGTGTTGTCTGTATATTGAGCTCACCTATAGAAAAAGGGTGAATAGTATAGGGTATATAACGTCCCATTAAACTATCACCACTTTTTTGAAAAATATTAAGCTGAGCGCTACCGGTTACAATAATTGAATATGTGTCCTTATAAAGGTCATAAAATCCCTTTATAAAATTTTTCCAATTTTTATATTTGTGAAGTTCATCAAATATTATAAGTGGTTTAGGGACCAGTCTTTCAGGCGGAAATATTTTTTCTATAAATTGTTGATTGGATAAAATCATCTCACGATGTTCATCAACATCCCAGTTTAAATAAATACTTTCTTTATAAGATCTAGCAATGATCTTAGAGATGGTTGTTTTCCCAACCTGACGTGCACCCATTAAAAATAACATGACATTTTGACTTGACAGAATATCTTGTAACGGTTCTATATAAAAACGGTTAAGTTCATTACTTTTTTCTGTTCTCATATAACATAAATCAAATATTGGATTAATCTAATCTTTAATATACAACATATTAGAATGATGTGGCAAGGCTGTTCTACTTTGGATATCTTAAGGGCAAAAAGAGGGAGCTGCTACAAAACTATTTTAAGGAGCGAAGCCCCTTCATAACGTCATGTACCTCTTTGTCAATGATTGCTTGGATTTTTTTCTGAATTTTATCACCTTTATCATTCTCCTTTAGCAAAGCCATTGCAGGAACTGTATAACGTTTTCTGTTTTCAGCAAGCACAGTTACTTTATTTCTTGATATCCTGAGAACCATCAAATATATTGTTACACCTTCCTGATCAAAGCTTACAATATCCCCATTTTTAATTCTCGCACAGCAAATCCGACAGAACCATTTTTTTGGGAGATCTTTTATTGCTTTTTTGTTTTCGCTCATGGTTTGCTGACAGTGACAAATGGAGTTCATTTGTTGTTATTTGATAAAAAAGAAAGGAAATCTAAATATGAAAAAAAGTTTTTTAATCCCCTATGTTGTGTGGCTTGGTTTCAGCAGCGGAACACCTATACATGCTGTTGAAAAATCGAGAATCGCTTATGAAGCTCTCAGAACATCCCATGAAGTAAGGCTTACGAGTACAGTAAAAGATGAGGAAGGCTTAGTATATTATATGGTAGCAGCTGCACCTGGTCTATCAAGTCATAACACAATGGAAAGAGTACAAGTCACATTAGAGATAGAACAGCTTATTCGTGGCTATCTTGAATTTTGTGAAGAAGATATAGGACCACACGCTAATAATGATAGAATCAAAGTACTTGTTACCTTCCCTATCACACGAAATATACAAGTTCTGAAAACTGTGTTAGGAAATTTAAACGGATATGATCTTGCTAATACAAAATGCAGCAATGGTTATGCAGGCATGCCGATTCAAGATGCTACTTTCCGACATGTTAAACCATTTCCATTAATATATGTACCAAAAAAATAAAGAGAAATTTTAACTAAATTTTAGTAAACAGTGATGGATAATGAATATATCGGCACTATTTGTTTTTTAAAGGGTTACATGAAGAAAAAAATTGGTTTAGGACTAATGGCATTATTAGTAAATGTATCTATAATGCAGGGAGCAATGCTAGAGAGTTCTGCAGGTACAGATACTAATGCATTACCAGTAGCCATTCAAAACCCTTATCATGCTATGGCGGATCACATTAATGCGATAAATGATCAAAATATAGATACTCGCTTATGTACTAGCCTTGATTATATTTTGGTGGATTTTATGTTTAAACATGGCTTTGGGCTTATGTTGATAGATCCTAAATTTGCGACATTGCCAGCATTGCCTATATATCAATGTTTGCTAGTTCAGGCCATTGATGATGGCACTGATGGATACCAAAAAGATCCAGATTTTTTGAAAAAGTTGGCTGAATTAGATTGGGATGGAGCACGCTCTCGCTATATATATTACTTAGAGAGAACGCCAGAACCTAATATAGCTGAAATAAAGCGCCTTGCAGATTTAGATTGGCCAGGAGCATATCAAAGTATTATATCCGGCCTTGCCCACGGTGTGCATGGCATGAAAGAAGATCATAACGAATTAAGGCGTATGGCTGATAATGGCTGCCTCAGCGCACAGTCTAAAATTGTAGAATTTGCAACCCGCAAAGCGGGTGTAGATCGCCTTAAAGCCCTTGTTGCCTTAGGATGGAATTCAGGCTACACCCCAGAGGCCATAAAAGAAGCAGAAAAAAAATATGATGTCAAACAAGATGCAACAGGTTTGCTAGCACTTGTTCAACTTGACTGGCCTTCTGCACACAAGGCACATTTCAAGGGAATAACGGAAGGTCTGTATGGTATTGAACAAAACCCAGATGAATTAAAGCGCCTAGCAGAACAAAGACGTGTTGCTGACTTAGAAAAGCCATATAATAAGCATTCATTTTTTTATGACGCTCATAACCCTTATGCGCTATACCTCAAAGGTTTAACCGAGGGTAAACATGGTATTAAACAAGATCCTGTTACGTTAAAGCGTTTAGCGTACGGAGGATGTAAGTATGCACAAAGCCTATACATTTTTGGATTAGCGCATGGCGAATATGGTATTAAACAAGACCCTGCTGAGCTGAAACGTTTAGCAGAAATATTTAGAGAAGTAGAATTTAGAAAGCTGTGTGCAGATGGCTATTTTGACGGGCATGGTAAAGTTGATGACTTAGGTTATTTCCATAACGGCAGTATGTATGATGGACTGGACTGGGATGATGCGCATGCCTGGTATATAGAGGGTTTAGCACATGGTGAATACGGATTTCAACAAAATCCAGAAGAACTTATTAAATTGAAATATTTAGATTGGCGCGCGTTATGGCATGTTGTGCGCGGTTATGCACATGGCGAATTTGGCATTGAAAAAAACTTAGACGCATTGAAAGATCTTGGTGATCGTGGTTCACAGGAAGCAAAACGACTTTTTGCTGAAGCGTTATTAGAACAAAATTCAGATGACCTTAAAGTATTAGCAGATTCTGGCTGTCCTCTTGCGCAAAAAGTTTATGTGGAGGGGGCGATGAAAAATACAGGCTTAAGACTAGATCATGCGGAACTAAAACAACTAGCCAAAAAAGGCTGGAAGTCAGCACAAAATCAATATTTTAAAACACTATTAATGCAAAATAAGAATACTGAAGCTGTTCAGTTTTTAAGTGGCATTTTATTGCAAGAAACACCTGATTTCTAGATACAGTTGCTGATAATCAACAAACGACGGGTCTTTCGTATTTCCAGTGATTTTCATGCGAAGACTCTATAGCCTTGAAGATCGAGGAATAGACGTCTGAAAATTGACTCGGTTTTTGAGTGGCCATAACAGCGCCTTTTGAGGACTTTTATCTTGTTGTTTAACCCCTCGACAAAACCACTATTCTTGCGACTTTTGAAATAATTTAAGATGCCAGATTTGTAACGTTCAAGTGTTTTGATAAAGCCCTTAAAACAAGATGTTTCGTTATTTTTAACGCTTATAATCCAGCGATTCACTTGCGTTAAAGCGTCTTTTCTACTTTGATGCCTGTTAAAAACATTTGTTAGCTTTAGAGCCGCTTGGTGTGCTTCTTTTAAAAGTGGTGAATGGGAATACACAACGGCTAAAGTTGATTTTTCTTGCTTAGATAAACACTCATGGTTTTTTCTTAAAATCCACATTGTACCATCTAATTTGGCGTATTCTTCTGCCTCTAATTCACCTTTAAGGCGCTTCATTTCCTCAATTCTGAGGTGGTCTAAGGGCTCTCTATAAAGCTTGGCAACATGGTATCTATCAATCACAACAGCGCGGATTCCAAAGACTTCAGTGGCAGCTTGCACAAAACCATCATACATATCCGTGCATACAGTTTTTACTGTTTTCTTAAGATGGGGCGGGATGGATTCAAAAAAGTTTTTCACGGTTTCCTTGAGACGATTTGGAAGAACGGCGATTGGCGTAAGCTCCCCTTTTTTATCCTTTGCGCTAATAATTACGGCGTAATTACTATGACCTTTTGTAAGGGCAATCTCATCAATCCCAATGGTTTCCAAATCAGTATAATCCGCCCAGTTTACCTTGGCTTCAACGCATCTGTTGAGCGCAGATTCAACACACTCGTAACTGGCTTTGTTCGGCAGGGTATTCCTTCAGCAATGTTTAGATAAATTTATGAAATT
>CAZTIE010000076.1:0-7157 GCA_964613645.1 uncultured Verrucomicrobiales bacterium | reverse complement strand
TTAACAATTGATGATACTATTCGAGAATACGGTTTGTTTTTGGAATGACTATAATGCTCGTAGAATGTTTTTGACAATTCTCCTTAAAATTCTGCCAAACAGTTGGATCATTTTGTGCTGACGAAACACCATATTTCATATAACTAACGTCTTCCTCTAAATATTGCTTCAAGCGCTTTGGATTGCTTGCTAATTCATATATTTCTTTAGCTGTTTCTTCATCAAGATTTAAGAGTACACTAATTTCTTTGGGTGTAATATCATCCCGTTCTTTAATAAGGTCAGCAACCAAGTAACACAATGATGAAGATAAAGGATCACAAAACCGAAATTTCACTCCATGGTCATATCCGATTTTTAAAAGTTCCTCATAAGTTCTAAATGATGCAGGCCACTTGTTTTCTTGGTATATAAGATTTGCATCGACAGCACTGATACGCTTTAAAATATAAATATCATTCATACGCTCTTCCTGCGCCAGCAACCAATTTTGCTTACATACGTTACAGCTATACAAATTTAACCACCAATACGGATCACCAAAATTTTTTCTTTCTTTTACCACTGACAAGAACATTGCATCATCAGGATCATCACTCTCCATACCAATAACAGATAAGTCCGCGTATCTCACACAAACACATGCCCTTGGATCCTTTGCAATCAAATAATTCGCCAAGATCTCTTGCAAGTTCACCACATCATTTCTATTTTCAAAATTTGTTAATATAACGTCAAGATGCAAATCTTCCCCTAAGAAAGGTTCCAATTCTTTAGTCGTATAAAGCCACTGGGTGAAATCAGCCAGTGGCATATCACCACGAATAAATTTCCATAAAATATTTTCCATCATTAAGCTCATCTTTTATAGTCATAATATAAGGAGCTTTTCAAAAATTGCAAAAATTCTCACTTATTCCAAGGCATTAAGAACAGAAGCTTTGCCAGACCACACCACCCTGTGAGGCCTGCAAATAATAACCCTGATCCAAAAAATGCTGAAAAACATATCCATGATTCATTATGAAGTTGAGATAGCACACACCCAAGCAATACCATACTACCAACAACTATATGTACTTGTTGAATAAGAGGAAATCCACAACCCTTTTTAATCACTTGATTCCCAGTTTTTTTCCATTCCGGTAATCCACCCTCAAGATTAAATACTTCTGTTTTCAAAATACCAGCAGCCTTATGACAGAATTTTAATGAACGCATTCCAGACTGACAGTAGAAAACAATTTTTCTGCCATCTAAATGTGCAAGCGTGTCTGCTGATATTGTTCCAAGGGGGATATTTTTAGCACCAGGAATATGGCAGTTTTTATATTCATTCGGCTCACGCACATCCACTATATAACAATCGTTATTGTGAATAAGATCTTTAAGTTTATTGCAATTAATATCCGTAATTTGCGTCATATTAAATACTACTTCGTAACATCCAGGCTGCTTTTTCGTGCACACCAATTCTGTTTATCAAAAAATCTATCGTGCCTTCATCTTCTGTTTCTTGTGCGGCATGAAGTGCTTTTGTTAAAGA
Source organism: uncultured Verrucomicrobiales bacterium (assembly GCA_964613645.1). Taxonomy (GTDB): domain Bacteria; phylum Pseudomonadota; class Alphaproteobacteria; order Paracaedibacterales; family UBA11393; genus UBA11393. The sequence continues at coordinate 5,611 of CAZTIE010000076.1, read as the reverse complement.
TTTTAAGATAATTGCTTGATCATCAGCTAATTCTTTAACCATCGTTTGCGCATCTGTATTTTCATTACCATCCTCAATATTTGTAGCAGATGCAAACACACTAAATGTTGCAGGAACTTTAGAACCTAAGGTTCGAATGCGTTCTGCTATACCATCATTCGCTGCAAATAAATCTGTATATTGCTCCTCAAAAAGCAAGTGCAGAGTTCTAAAACTAGTCCCAGTGACATTCCAATGGTAATTCTGTGTTTTTAGATACAACGCATAGTTATCTGCTAATACTCTCTTTAAGTGTTCAATAATATTATTGTCAGCCATATTAGTATCCTCTAAGTTATAGTTAACGCTTGTGCTGTGGCATTTATAACAGATGCTATGCGTAAAGTTGATTGTATGCCCTCTTTAGAAACACCTGCGTTTGAAATCCTTTTGGCATGTGATGCCACACAATACTCGCACCCATTTATTGCAGATACTGCTAAAGAATATAATTCAAAATCTAGCTTACTAATTTTATGCTTTTGCATAACTTGCATAAGCATTCCTGATTGCATTTTTAATATGTCACCATCGCCAATAAAATGTATTGCACGATAATAAACATTATTCATTGCCATAATTGTGGCAGAAGCTTTTGCAGCATCAATTTCATCTTCTGTAAGCGACGTCTTCACATCTTCTAAAATTGCTTCAATCAGTTTTTTGTTACGTGTTGTATAAACGCAAGACAGTGCAATACCATCTATTTGCTTTTGGGACAATCCAGCAGAAATACTAGGCAAGAAAATATTACCTAAATTGACTTTTATATCATTTGCATATTCGTGCAAACTATTTGCAATTTGCTTTATAGACATTTTTCACCAGACAAAAATCGCTTCATTATCACTATCATAGTATATAGGATAGAAGAGTGCAATTTTGAATCACTTGAAAAAGCTACACATACGTGACGTAAAAAGTGTCTACTTTATCTCATCTGGATATAAAGCATAGCCAACATGGCGAACTGTTTTAATATATTTACTTTCTTTCATTGTATCGTTTAATTTTTTACGCAATCGGGTTACCTGAACATCAATTGTTCGCTGTCCGACTTTAAACCCCGCTTTATTGCATAAATCATGACGTGAAAATGAATTAAATGGATTTTGTGCTAAGATCTTTAGTAAAATTTGCTCTGTCGACGTTAAGGGAATTTCCTGCTTTTCTGCATTCCACAAACGTGCTGTTTGTGTATCAAACATGACAGTTCCAAAATATAATTTTTTAAATTCTAGATTTGTCTGTATAGTCCTTCGGCCCCTACGTAATAAAACTTTAATACGGGCTAATAATTCTAATGGCTCAAAGGGTTTAACAATATAATCATCCGCCCCACCCTCTAATCCTGTCACCTTATCTTCCAAAGTGTCTTTTGCTGTTAAAAGAATAATGGGTGGCGTTCTGGGCTGTGGATACAAATTTTTTGCTAAATCAAGACCATCTTCCTGACCGGGCATCATGATATCAAAAATATATAAATCAAAGGGCTGTGTTGCAATACATGCACGTGCTTCTGCAGCATTTGCGGCTAATTTAACTTGGTAGTTATGCTTTGATAAAAATAAACCAAGGAGTTCTCTAATCCTTAGATCATCATCTACAACAAGAATCGAATAAACATTTTTTTGTTCATTAGACATTTTAATATTACTTCTGTTGAAAGATGGTATCCCCAACGGGAGTCGAACCCGTGTCTTCACCGTGAAAGGGTGATGTCCTAGGCCACTAGACGATGGGGACCTTGATTGTTATTGTACCATTCTTTTTCCTTTTTTTGCAAGTGAAAAAAAGCATTTTTTTATAAAAACTTGATATTACTGTAAAATCTATTCATCATATATAGGTATACGTTTATTTTTTAGGTTCTGTATGATTGGTTCAATACCCGCTTTTGATATTGTTGTGTTTACTATTTTAGGATTATCAGCTCTCATGGGGTTTGTTCGTGGTGTCACCCGCGAAATATTTGGCATTTTCTCATGGTTAGGAGCTGGTACGGCTACATATTTTGGTTACCCACACGCAAAGAGTTTAGCGGCAACCTATATAAAGAACACACAAATAGCTGAATATGCAACATACGCTGCTATGTTTATAGCGCTTCTTGTTATTTTTAGTATTTTGTCTCACATTTTATCAACACTTATTAAAAACTCAGTCTTTGGTGGCGTTGACAGATCATTAGGATTTGGCTTTGGCTTAGTACGCGCTGTATTGTTACTGGCTGTTTTAGATCTTGGAATGGGTGTATTTTTAACAAGAAATGCTCCACCTGAATTTCTGCAAAACACAAAAACACTTTCACACTTACACTACCTTGGCGATCAGCTAATCTCAGCCATACCAGAAAAATGGCGCAAAATTCTTAAAGACAACCAAAAAAATGATAATGATTTGAAAGAGAAAATCATCGACACGATTGAAGACATCAAAAAAGTGCAAGAAAAAAACGCAGATGATCTTGCCAACATCATGCCACAAACAGAAGATGCTGCTGAAGACGATACAGAACAAGCCCCTGACAACAGCGGACAAATGGACAAATTATTAGAAGATGGCGAAAAAATTGAAGCACCAATAACTGAATATTTAGATAGCGAAGACTAATGCAAAAAACAGACGTTGTCATTATTGGCGTAGGTCCTGTAGGACTGTTTACAATTTTTGAATGTGGCATGTTAAAGCTAGACATGCATGTGTTTGATGCCCTAGATGTTGTGGGAGGTCAATGCGCAACACTTTATCCAGAAAAACCCATTTATGACATTCCTGCGCACCCTGTATTATTAGGCCAAGAACTTGTCGACAATCTAAAAAAACAAGCAGAACCTTTTAAGCCAACCTATCATATGGAACAAAAAGTTACCCATATAGAACCCCTTGAAAATCATGAAGGTTATTTATGGAAAATAACCAGCAACAAAGGCACTGTGATTCATACAAGAGCTTTAATTATTGCGGCAGGTGTTGGTGCATTTGGGCCGAACAAACCGCCATTAGATGGTATTGAAGATTTTGAAGGCACCTCTGTTCATTACTTTATTCCATCAAAAAAACGATATGACAATAAAAATGTTGTGATTGCTGGTGGCGGAGATTCTGCCGTTGACTGGGCCATCGCCCTTTGTGAAACGGCTAAAAGTGTAACGCTGGTTCATAGGCGCGCTAAATTCCGTGCAGCACCAGGCAGCATCGAAAAATTAGAATCACTTATTAGTGACAATAAAATAACCTTAATGACCCCCTATCAACTTGATGGATTATCCGGAGAAAATGGAAAGTTAACGTCTGTTTCTATCAAACATTTTCAAAATGCGTCTGTTGAAAAAATTGAAGCTGATTATTTATTACCCTTTTTCGGCCTTTCCATGAACCTTGGTCCCATCACAGAATGGGGTCTGGGCCTTAACAATAAACATATTGATGTAAACCCAGGCACAGCAGCGACAAATAAAAAAGGAATTTACGCTGTGGGTGATGTTGCAACATACCCGCACAAACTGAAGCTTATCCTAACAGGGTTTTCTGAGGCTGCACAAGCAGCGCACGCTATTAGGGCACAAATATTTCCTGACAAAGTATTCCATTTTGAATACTCTACAACAACCGGTATGCCGCACAAATAAAAAATATTCATTGTTAAAAATCTAAAGGACTAAAAGTAAAGACTGGCTAAAAAATAATTTTTAAACATTAGGGAACATTGAATGACAACTGATCAGTACTTAACGATAGGCATTATTTCCCTTACTTTAATGTTATTTATATCGGGTCGCTTACGCTATGATATTGTCGCATTAATCGCCCTATTCTCTTCTGCAATCCTTGGCCTAATCCCTCTTAACGCCGTATTTTCAGGTTTTGCCCACCCTGCAACAATTACTGTCGTCATCGTTTTAATTCTAAGCCAAGGGCTTACAAAATCAGGCGCTGTAGAAGGTATAACGCGCATAGTTGACAAATTTTCAGACACCCCTTCTATCCACATCGGTATTTTAATGTTTATTTCGACATTTATATCTATGTTTATGAACAATGTGGGCGCACTTGCTGTACTTATGCCTATTGCCATTCAATCAACTCTTAAAGCTGGTCGTTCTCCCTCTACGGTTTTAATGTCACTTTCTTTTGGCTCTATTTTAGGTGGTATGGCAACGCTAATAGGCACGCCCCCCAATATGATTATTTCTATCTATAGAGAAAACCATCTTGGCGCGCCATTTACCATGTTTGATTTTACCGCCGTTGGCGCCAGTGTAGCATTGGTTGGTATTTTGTTTATGACCATTATTGGCTGGCGACTGGTTCAGCCAAGGAAAACAAATGCTGGTCAAATTTTATTTGATATTGATTCTTATTTGTTTGAAATCAAGGTGACACAAGACTCTAAGCTAAATAATATATCTATAAAAGATTTAGAGGAACTTTTAGCAGAACAAGATACGACGCTTATTTCTCTTGTACATAAAAATGCACATTACACAACACCGCCCAAGCGCCACATTTTAACAAACAACGATATGCTGCTTTTAAAAGGGGCTCAAGAAAGTATAGACAAACTTGTATCGCAGTATAAATTGGTCCTTCTTGCAGCGGATAGCACGAGAGAGGAAATGTTACATGCCTCAGATACAGTCGTTATGGAATTTGTTTTAGCGCCTGGCTCACGCGCTGAAACCCTAACAGTAGAACAGGTCAAATTCAAAAAAAAGTATGGGATTAATTTACTGGCTGTTTCACGTGAGGGGAAGTCGCATAGACAAAGATTAAAAGAATTCACACTAAAAGCAGGCGATGTCTTGTTAGTACATGGCAGTCACGAGCTTATAGAAGAATCCATCAGAAAATTGGGATTCTTTCCTCTAGCAGAACGTGGCACGAATTTTGGAAAACGTAAATATGCGCTCTTATCACTCGCTATTTTCATCATCGCAATTACATTATCGACAACAGGATTGATCCCAATTCAAATCAGTTTAGGTTGTGCTGTTGTACTCATGGTCCTGTTCAACATTATACCTGCCAGAGAAATTTATGACGAGATTGCCTGGCCCATAGTTGTTTTATTAGGCGCTATGATTCCCGTTGGTAACACCCTAGAAAGTACCGGCACCACCCACATTATTGCAAATGGCTTACTATCCATAGCTGGCGACCTCCCTATTGCTGTTATTTTAACAGTAGTCCTTGTTGTGACAATGACTTTATCTGACATTTTAAACAATGTGACAACCGCAATTTTGATGGCACCGATTGCTGCAACCATAGCTAAATCAGCTGGCGTTAGCCCTGACCCCTTTTTAATGGCTGTGGCAATTGGTGCATCCTGCGCATTTTTAACGCCAATTGGACACCAAAATAATGCCTTGGTTATGGGGCCAGGTGGCTATAAATTTAGTGATTATTGGCGTGTTGGCCTACCATTAGAAATTATTATTGTGATCGTATCTCTCCCTCTTATATTAAAGTTCTGGCCACTCTAAAATTTAATGTAACGTATTGCAAATTCAACTAGTCTTGCTCAAAGTTTGTCATGCCTCTAGAATACATACTGTACACAAATTAG
>CAZTIE010000075.1:0-7215 GCA_964613645.1 uncultured Verrucomicrobiales bacterium | reverse complement strand
CATTAACGCGATTTGGTATGTCTGTCAAAAGCTGAAAATCAGCCTATAAAAAAAAACTAAGGTACGCTGAACGCGATCACTTGTCGCGTATAAAATACTCAAGATCTTTAAGCGCTGCAAGTCATTTGGGGAGAGAAGTGGAAAACGTGGTGGGCGCACTCATTTGATTGCAGGTAAGCGTGGGAAAGAGCTTCTTGCAACGGTGCTGTATGAGACATCAACAACAGCTGATTGATTCAACGAATGGTTGCAGAATTACCTTTTAACAGAATTGAAACCAGCGTCCACCATTATTATGGAGAATGCGACCTTCCATAAAAAAGCAATCATGACAAAGATAGCAGAGGATGCAGGTCACCATGTTTTGTTTTTTCCACCTTATTCTCCGGATTTTAATCCAATTGAGCAAGCTTTTGCCACTTTGAAAAAAAAACAGGATTCATCAGGACGGAAAATTGACAATTGATGACACCATTAAAACATATGGTTTATTTTTAGAATGAGTATAGAAAACCAGGAAGAACATTATAGGAAAGATGATTTCAGGATATCTGAATTCTAGCGTTTACGCTTTTAATTTGCTTTGCAAGCGTTTTCCAAACTACCGGCTTTAGCCGGTAGTAGTTGATGTGCGCCGTGCATGGCGTAAAACTTAGGAGTGAAATATCCCCTACGGGCTGAATCGCAAGCGGTCCGTTAGTCTAGGCAAGTGTAAAGTCGTGAGGGTTTGCGTGCAGGAATACCCTGCCGAACAAAGCCGTGTTTTATCAATTCTGTCTGCACATATACTTTTTTACATTAAGTTGCTAAAATCGCCAGCATTTGGATCTTTTATGAGTATGAATGTTCCTAGAACAGTTTGTTTGGGGTCGATGTGTGCATCTTTAAAGGCATTAAAAAATGTGTTTACAGATTTATAAGCGTTCACCCAAAATTCTAAGGGTTGTACGGTCACAAATTTTGGTTTTTGATCTGATAATATCCATTTGTGAAGCTGTGTTAAAACGCATGAAAAAAATGGTTTAAGGGATTTATCGTGTGTGGCAACATCTTTTGCAAATGCCTCTACGCTTGAATTATTACCTTGTAGAACTTGGGATAATACAGTCGTAAATTTTTCATCTAAAATACTATTTTCAGCGGTTGAAGCATCATCTTTTAAGGCTAACACATGACAGCGTGACCGTATTGTTGGGAGTATGGTGCCTGGCTGATGGCAAAGCAACAGCAGTAATGTTTTGGTCGGCGGCTCCTCTAATATTTTTAATAGAGCGTTTGCACCAAAGCGATTCATATCATCAATGGCATCAATAATAATCACACGCCAGCCCAATACGGCAGATTTTTTTTCTAGAAATTTTTTAATACTTTTAGCTGTTTCAACATTAATTTCGCGTGCACGTGTGCCATCATCTTGCAAAGGGCGTTCAACATACAAATAATTTGGATAGCAGTCCATATCGATTTGCTTATCTATTAGGGAATTAGGCATGCCGTGTTGCTGGGCTTCATTTTTATATAGCATTTCTTTTGCGAGTTCTTTTGCAAAATCAGCTTTATGGATGGTGATGTCACCAGTTAATAGCCAACACGGCGCAAGTGTATCGTTTATTTGCTTTCGTTTAAAATATTCAATATGGTGGGCCGTTTGTAAAATCATCCTAACTTTCTTTATTTTCCTTGTCTAATGCTTCACCTGTTTCAATACTGCCTTTTGGTTCTTCAGGTGCAGGTTCTGTTTCTTTTGGGGTGTCTTTGACGTTCACATAAATGACCACCTGTTTTACTCCATTTGTTGTGGATAACAGAAGTTTAACAGATTCCATCTCCTCCTGAGATTCTGCTGTTCCCATAATATATACAGTTCCAGCAACTGTCTTCATAAAATAGTTTAAACTGTTCACGCCTTTTTCGGCTAAAAATTTTGTTTTAAGTTTTGTTGTAATCCATGAGTCACTAGTAAAGTCTAATAAAGATGCTGCCTCAGATGTTTGAATATGATTGTAAACTATTTTGACGCCGTCTGCTTTCCAAGCAATTTTTTCGACATCTGTTCCTATGGATGGGTCTTTGACAAAACCTGTTAACAGAACTTCACCCATGTGTACATCAATATCTACTTGTGTAAAAGTTTCGGATGATTTTTGGTGGAGGCGCGCTGCAATAGAGCCATTAATGCTGTTGTCGTTTATGGTGCCAGATATACCTTTATCCTTTAAGGCCATTGTGCCAATCGCGCCACCGCCGGCAATAATAAAAGGCGCTGCGCAGCCTGATAGAATGAGTGCGCTGAATACTTGAGTTAAAATACTTTTTTTATTCATAAGGTTTCTCCAAATGCATTTTCTATATGATGAATAATGCTACTTTCTTTGGATAATAAAACAACGTCAAAGCGAATAAAAGGGTATTTCTTCATAAGTTCACTATTATTTGCAATAAAATGCTGTGCAGCGGTCGTTAATCGTTGCTTTTTTAGCAAAGTGATGGATTCAATGGCATCCCTTTTCTTTTTTCGGTAGCGCACTTCCACAAAAATGAGCAAATCGTCTTTTGTTGCAATAACGTCAATCTCTCCTGAGGCGGCGCGATAGCGTTCGTTTATTGCGTGATAGCCTTTTTGCTCTAGAAAGTGCTTTGCTAAGGCTTCGGATTTTAAGCCAAGATCATACGATTCAGACATCTTGGTTGTTTTTTTTTAAAACGTAGGCAAGTTTTTGTAAGGCATTCTTTTGCATTTCTGCTTGTGTTAAATTTTTTGGGCATGAAATATAGACTTCTGTTCCTGTGACCTCGTCAACAGCAGTGACTTTCATCAAAGTGGAGAACGATTGGAAAACAAATATGACGCCGTTATCATTTGTTTGCATTTTGAGTATTTTTTGTTTATCCTCTAACCTTAAGAATAATGTAAAGGATTTAAAAATGGAAGTTATGAATATGGGTGGTGTTTCTGCTGATCAATTACGTCTTATTATAGACAAAATAGAGCGGTTAGAAGAAGAAAAAGTGCAACTAGGTGAACATATTAAAGATGTTTACAGTGAAGCAAAAGCTGAAGGTTTTGATGTTAAGACAATTCGAACAGTTGTGCGTATGCGTAAAATGAAGCCTGAAGAGATGAATGAGCAAGAAGAGATGTTAGAGATTTATCTGTCAGCACTTGGGATGCGTCGTAGTGAACAAAAAGAAGCAAGTTAATTAATAGAAATTGGTATAGTTATGGGATTTAATTGCGGTATTGTTGGTCTTCCTAATGTGGGGAAGTCAACGCTTTTTAATGCGCTAACGCGTACAGCTGCAGCCCAGGCTGCCAATTATCCGTTTTGCACGATAGAACCGAATACAGGCCGTGTGAGTGTGCCAGATGAACGTTTGGAAAAACTTGCAAAAGTTGCAAACTCTGCAAAGATTATTCCAACGCAATTGGAGTTTGTCGATATTGCAGGGCTTGTTAAAGGTGCATCAAAAGGTGAAGGGCTTGGAAATCAGTTCTTAGGTCATATTCGTGCTTGTGATGCTATTATTCATGTGCTGCGTTGTTTTGAAGATGACGATATTACGCACGTGGATGGTTCTGTAGATCCTTTACGTGATTTATTAACGATTGAAACCGAGCTTATGCTCTCTGATATGGAGTCGTTAGAAAAACGTATGCATGCTTTAGAAAAAAAGGCAAAAGGTGGCGATAAACAAGCAAAAGAAACGTTAGAGTGTATTTCTATTGTTTTGCCTGTGCTACAAGCAGGGAAAGCTGCACGTGTTGCTGACATTCCAGAGTCTTTAGAAAAAGCTTTTCAAGAATTGCAATTGTTAACAACAAAGCCAATTTTATATGTTTGTAATGTGGCAGAGGAAGATGCAGCAAAAGGTAATGATTTTTCAAAAAAAGTATTTGATTACGCTAACGAAACAAATGCTAGTGCTGTGGTAATTTCAGCTAACATTGAAGCAGAAGTTTCAACGCTTGGAAGTGACGCTGAACAATTGGAGTTTTTAGAAAGCTTAGGCCTTAAAGAAACTGGTTTAAACCAAATTATTAAAAAAGGTTATGACCTTTTAAAGTTACTGACTTTTTTTACGATTGGCCCCAAAGAAGCTCGCGCATGGACAACACACCAAGGGTATAAGGCGCCACAAGGTGCGGGTGAAATTCATACCGATTTTGAACGTGGATTTATCTGTGCTGAGACAATTGCCTATCAAGACTATATTGATTTTGATGGCGAATCAGGTGCTAAGGCACACGGAAAGATGCGTGTAGAAGGTAAAGAGTATTATATCAAAGATGGTGATATTTTTCACTTTAGATTTAATGTATAAGGTGAATTAAAACATGAATATATATGTTCTATGTAGTTTGGTGATGAGTACTGTTTTTTGCTTTTCTGAGGAAAATACCGAAAATTTAGATGCACTTAAGAATGGTATCGAGTTGGGGCAAAAAGTTCTTGATGAAAAAGTAGAGCGCTATAACGAACTTTTAAAAAAATATCATAAGGAAAAACAGCGTATAAAGGATAAGAAGAATTCAGAAGTTGTTGTTGGTGATCAAAGGACAGGAGACGGGAGCAGCGCTGACGATAAAAAAATGGATCTTTTGGCTGATAATCAAGGGAAAAATGGTAGCGCTTTGGTAAAAAAAGAGGGTGATAGTTCAGTTAAAAAAGGTGGTGAAAAATTACCAGAGAAAACCGCTGCTGAGCTTGAATTAAGACGCTTAAGTACAGAAATTGAAGAGGAGCAAGCAACGATTGATAAAAAAGTGGAAAGCTACAATAAGGCACTGCAGAAAAAAACAGCTCAAGAAGAAGAAGATAAAGAACATGCTGACTTAGTAGAACCACTAAAGGCTCAACTTCAACACTTAACGAATATGGTTGAACATTTGCAAAAGGAGATGAAAGAATTTAAGCAAACTGCAAGAGGGGGTATAAGCCCTGAAAAAAAAATCGCTCAAAATGCATTTGAGCAGGCATTGATAGCGTTGAAAAACAATGAGCGGGAGGGCATTTCAAAGCTGGTTAAGTTTTTAGAAGACTATCCAGAAGAGGAGTTAGCTATTGAGGCAAATTTACAACTTGGTAATACTTATAATAAAATAGGGCTTTGGGATAAAGCTTTTGTAACTTTTGAAAGCGTTATGGAAAATCGTAAAACTATTATTCCACAAATTATTGAGGCAAAATTAGGAATGGCAGAAACACATATAGGTAAAAATGATCGTGAATCCGCCTGTATGACATTGATAAAATTAGAAACATCAAACAACCCAATGTCTGAAGCTCAATTAGATAGATATCAAAGATTGCTTGTTGATTATCATTGTTCTAGTAAAATGGATAGAGACGAGAGAAAAAAAGAAAAGACTAAAAAGACGTTTTCAATGTTAGATGATTAATCTGAAAAAAGAAAAGGATTTGTGTTATGACAAAAGATATTAAATTTGAACAGGCTTTAGGCGACTTAGAAGAACTTGTAAAATCATTAGAAAATGGACAGCTACCTTTAGAAGATGCTATTCAAGCATTTGAAAAAGGAGTGACTTTAAAAATAGTTTGTGAAGAAAAATTAAAACAAGCGCAACTTAAAATTGAGGAAGTAATGAGCAAAAATGGGAAAGTGGATATCACGCCATTTGAGGCATAATTAAAAATTAGGAATCCTAAATCTCTGTTCTGTTTTGGAATTCTAATATAATGGGTTGATTTATATGGGTTTAATCGATCTTATATGCAGCCCTTGTTTTGTTAAAACTAAACTTTTTGTGTGGCTGTTAAAATGGCTGTTTTCCAACGATCATTCCAATCATTACTTGCTATTGCTGCTCGTAGTTGTAAAAGTGGATTTAATCCTTCCCGAGACCACCGCATATGCTGATGTCCCTTACATCTTTGGTTGATAAGACTTTCGACCGTAGATTCAGCCAGGTTACTTGTAAATACAAGCCCTTGTTCTTTCCTGGCATTGTAATCCACAATCTTTTCCTTATTCTTTTCAATGTATGTTTGAAGTTTCTTTAGCCGACCTTGATATTTTTCTTCAACATTTATAATAATAGATAGCAGTTTTTCTTGAGCTTTATCAACATTACCGCGCCATAAATGCCACTTAACGCTCGTCAATTCCTCTTTTTGATCCTTTGGCAGAGCTATATTTTGTATTTTCATGGCTATATGAAACCAGTCTACAATACAAGTCATTGAGCCTGACAGAGGTTTAAGTGCTTCGACAACTTTCCAACAGTTTTCTGCACCATCACACAGGGCTGTTATGTGTGTTTTATCCGTTAATCCTTGTTTGAGAGCGGCTACAATAGTATTTTTTATAAGCTGTGCTCCTCCATCATTTTTAACGGATGCTACACAATTTTTAGATGATATGTAATTACGTGTTTCTGAATCATTAGATTCTATTGATTCCGGCCTATAAATGACACTTGTCATAGCCTCAATACTACGCTTATCTGCTGTTGTTTTGATGTGACCTTCATCGACATTTAAAATAAGTTCATCAGCTGAATCAACACTGATAACACCTATCTCCTGATCTGTTATTAAATCCAAAGAATCTCCAACTGTTTCAACAACCTGTTTTACTCTGTCATGATTGTTTATTTTACGCTGATTATTAGAAATTAATCGGAGAATATCTTCGCAGTCCCTAAAGGTATGCTTGGCTCCAAGCTCTGATTGGATTTTCATGAGTTCTGCCGACTCGACGCCATTAAAAAGTGTTCTGACCGTAGATGGTTGTTCTTTATGACAACTTGTACATTTTAAACGTTGCATTATCATTTTATGATCTGTAAAAACATCATGAAACGTTGATTCATGCTTACCAAGCTTCATTAGTTTGCCTGGGCAATCTGGGCAGATACGATTGTCTTCGTTTAACTTTAATTTTTCCGCCAGATAGCAATCACCAGATTTTTTTATTAAGTCTATTTGCTTAGTGTGTCCCATAGAAAAATCTAGTAGTGACGTTGCCCTTTCAATTTCCCCCTCTACCAGATTGGTTCGTACTAATGTTTTCTTTGGTGCTTTTTTGTCATAGCACTCAAAAACAATTCGATAGGACTTTGTCATTTTTTATTAACTCAAGCTTTTAATATCTAGATAAAATATAAACGAAAAACTATTTGAGTCCAACTCATGATATTATACCAATCATTAAAAATAAGTAACACTATTATTTTGTAATATGATAAGCTAT
>CAZTIE010000074.1:0-7274 GCA_964613645.1 uncultured Verrucomicrobiales bacterium | reverse complement strand
TCTAGTGTTTGATCTTTATAGTGTTCGTGGTGCGTTAAGTCATGGTGCAGTGATTCATTTATATGTCCTTCAGCATGCAGTTTGCAAGCATGATTATAAGCCGGTTTGCTTGCACCAAAGTGATCAATAGCATGATAGGCCGTTAGCCCAACTTTATAGGCTTTTGTCATATCTTCATCATGAAATGTCTCTGATTTTCCGTGTTGTAGGTGGAAGTCATGCATGTGAATGCCAACAGATACAGCCTTTATAATCATATCTGTTTTGTGCATTTCAGGGTTAAGCTCACGGTAGCTGTCATATAGCGTATTAATAAGCGCTATTTCTTTGTGTTCAAATCCTGAATTTAGCTTAACGCCAAGATTTTTACTAACTTTTTTAACAAGCTCCTCTGATAATACTTTTTCCCCTTTTAGATCGCGTGTTTTAGATTTTTTAAGCGTATTTTTTTGATCAAATGCCTTGGCTTCATGAACTTGCTTATGGATATCGAGGTGTTTTGGTATATCGTCCGCAAGGTCCCATTTGTGTGGAAGGGTGGGGTCAAGATCAACGATTTTTGGTGTGGTTTGATGGTGCTCTTTTAAAATGCCGGCAATCTTGTTTGCGGCATTAAGGCCGGCTTTGTCATGATCGGGCCAGATGGTGACGTCTTTGTCTTTAAGCACACTCCAGTCTGATTTTTTAACAGCGCCGCAGCCACCACTCCAGGTAAGAACGTTATGGTCTGGAAATAGTTCTTGGGCCTTATTAGCAGTTTTTTCACCCTCAACCAGAAGGATTGGTTTCTCTTTTTGATCTTCATCATGCTGGCTTAATTTCTCTAAACCGTATAGGGGGCGATTGTCGCCAAATCCTTTCCACTTCCAGCCCTCTTGTAGTACCTTTCCATCACTAGATTCAGACGGTTTTTGATACGTAAGGGTAGGGGTGATTTTGTTCCCGGCATTATCTTCTAAGCGCACCACATGGCCAAGGATGTGATTATCAAGGTCACGATACGTATAAGTACCAGTTACGCGCCTGCCCTTTACCATATACCGTAAGCTTGGGTGATTCTTTATATCAGGAAACGCTGTATCTTCTGGAAGTGCTTTGTAGGTTGGCGCTTCTGGTGTGCTCTCTTTCTCTTGCTGGAGGAGCGCCGGCCTCGCAGCTTTTGTTAATGCATTGTTGTGATGGTGTTGTTCTATTCCAGTGTCATGACCGCGGTCTTTCAGCCAATCTGATCCCCACTTAAAGGCATCTTTATGTTCTAACCCAAGATTATCTTGAATCAGTTTTAGGGCGCCACCATGTTCACCGGTTTCAAAGTTGGCATAAAGGCCTTTTTGTGATCCTGCCACATGAACGCAAATAGATCCCTTTTTGCCGTAACGCCATTCTTTGGACAACTGCCGCTGCGGTTTGCCCAGGAATTCCTGCGCTAATTCCCCGATATGGTCGTTCAGATTTTCCTTCACGGTATGAATGTACGTTTGGTAATCAAAGGGCTTATCAATTTTATCTGGTTTGGATTGATTTGGCACCATTTCTTTTAGCTGAAACGGCACATAAAGACTTTCAACATGTTTTTTGTGCACATTATGCTTATTCATAAATTCACGGTGAATGGCATAATTTTTTAAAATTTCTTTCCCTAAATACCACCGCTCAGAGCTTATAATATCTGTGCCATAACCGCTATCCATAAGCTTTGTATAGGTTTTATACAATTCAACCGTCTTTTCAGCATGTTGTTCGGAAAGGCTTAACGGACGTTCTTGGTTACCGTTTTTAATTTTGAGCATTTCTTTTGTCATACCGGCCTGCTGAATGTAGAGTTGATGGGAACTAAAATCAGATAAAATATCACCTGCTAAGGTTTGCTGATCACGTTTGATTTTGTTGTAAAGCCCCCAGTTTGGCTGATCGTTATCACCGCGGTCCTTTAGAACACAAACGCCGTCTTGTACCAAAGACAGGTATTGTTGCACCCGGGCGTGCGCGCTGTGATGCTGTTCTTCAATTGTATAATCGGAGCTCAAATCCTTATGATCATAGGTTGCCATATGGTGTTGCAGCGCTTTAAAGGTTTTAAAATCTTCTTGCTTATAATATAGCTGAACGTCTTCTCTGTGGCGGGTCATCGCTACATAAAGACCCTTAGCGTCCATATATTTTGATGCGGCCACAAGGGTGAAGTCTAAGGTCTGACCTTGGGACTTATGAGTGGTAAGTGCGTAAGCATGATTCAGGTGATCGTAGGTCTTCGGGTTGACCACGGTTGTGTTACCTGTTGTACTTAAAAAGTGAAGGTGGCCCTGATCGTCAATCAATCGAAGTAACTTAACTGCACCGTTTAAGACACCTTCACCTTTAATACGCTCTCCGTGATGATCGTATGATGTCACAGCAGACTTATCATTCTTTAAAAAGACGACTTTATCGCCAATCGCAAAGGACCGGCCGTTAACCTTAACAGCATCTTCAGCGGGTAAAAGCCCTTCATCCTTAAGCTTAAGACGAATGGCATCGTTTAATAAATTGGTTTCCTTATTGGTGTAAGCCAAGACCATACCGGTTTTGTTGGCACGAATGCGCTCAACATAATCAGTTGCAATCTTGTTGTCAAAACCGTCGTTATGTAAGTTATGTATATGGCCTTGATTCTCGTATAGCGCAAGGCCGTCATAAACATTCAGTTCTGCAAAGTGAGATGACGCTTCCCGCATCCACGGTGTTTTTTGACGAATAATATGGTCCAATGTATAACACGCGTCATGCGCTTTTGTGTCCGTACAAACACGGCGAAACAGATCACCGGCGTCAATCGCTTTAAACTGATGATCATCACCAACAGCGATAAGCTTAGCTCCTGCTTTTTGAACAAAATGCAGCAGATCATGCCACTGAGCGGTTCCAACCATACCCGCTTCATCCAGCACAAAAACATGGTTTTTGGAAAGCTGATAGGGTGCCAAACGCTGTAAAGTTTGATACCAACCAAGCTGTTTTAAAAGGCCTTCTTCCATAACAGAATCAAAAGATAGAAAAGCCTTTTCTGCACGTTGGTATTCACGCCAAACATGCAGCCAAGCATGTAAGGTTTTTGTTTCTATGCCGGTCTCGGCACCCAACTGAGAGGCTGCAAGGGCTGCTAAAGACCCACCAATCACCGTATGATTTTGGGCCTGATACGCCGCACAAACAGGCTTTAAAATACTGGTTTTACCAGAGCCTGCTCGTCCAATTAACGCACTTAATTGATGCGGTTTTATAAGGCCTGCCATAGCCATTTTTTGATTATCAGAGAACGTAAAATCACGCTTTTCAGAACTTAAATGGGTATCTAAATCAACGCTAAGACCATAGTCAGATTGTTCAACATGCGTGCGGCGCATCTGGTTTAAAGAGGCATAGGTTTTATCTTCTAATTCTTTATACGAACGACTTGTATAAAGGGTTTGAGAATGCTTATTACGGCCAACAAAAATGCTGTTTAAGAGGGCTTTTTCAAAGACGGCTGTGATGACTTTATCATCATCACCAACACGTTTTTGGATCAATTTAAGCAAACTATTTTGTGTAAATGTGGCATTTTTAGTCGTTAATTCGTCCAAAATAATCTCTGGATTTTCTATAATACGCTGACGGTTTCTGTTATAAGTGTCACGATTTTCAGATACAATTCTGGAATCAATTCCCATGTCTGCCAGCTTGTCAGATACCCAACCACGATGCTTTTCAGGTTCTAGTTTTATACCTAAATCAAGAAAGCTTTTTTCTGTAATTTTAAGGTCAAACCCTTCCCGTTCTAAATAAGAATTCACCGTATCAGCCCACAGTTTTCTCGTCTCTAAAAGAGAACTTTTTAAACAAATATCACGGTCTTTTGCCCAAGAAAAAGACCCATCTTCTTCTAGACGACGGCGTGATATTTGATAGTGAACATGAGGGTTTCCTTTATTTTTATGAATGGCATAGGTCACAATTAATCCGCGCGCAACAAAGCGTTCCTTTGCAAAATCTTCAACCATTTCAGTTGAAACATCAGGTGAGAGTTCACGGGGGAGGGCGCACACAACCGTCATCGCCGTTTGGGCGCTATCTTTAAACTTTCCACGGGCAAGAAGATCATTTGGAAAACGCTTAATTGCGTACTTATCTTCATATTCTTCTAACTTATCCCACACAGATAAATCAGCAAAAGAACGATCACCATGATCTGGAATAAGCGTATTAAAAGCCGCCACATCATCAACACGGTTTTGATAATTGGCAACAATACCACGACGCGATTCTGATAACTTTTCACCGGTAATATAAGCAGCAGATTGCACAGAAGATCTTCCAGAGCTCCTGCTTACCATCCCGCAATTCATGTGAAAAATAGCCATTTAAACGCCAATAGTTGTGTAAAAAAATCTTAAAATAAGAACCATATATAAGGAAAAAATACCAATATATACAGATATTTCATGAGGTTATTCTACAAGCTTTAGCTTCATAGCGCAAGAGCGCATAAGTGCGCAATTGAAAATTCTTCCAATAGACAGGAGTGCTCATTTCATTCGCAGTTTTTATATTTTATTTAACCATTCATAAGGGTCCGTATCCGCTCATACGGTAGGGCTTGTCTTCTAAGCTCGTATGTGATGAAATAGGTTAAAAGAAAAGTAGTTTGTTGGATTCACAAAAATCTGACAAACAAACAATTAGGGAAATACCTCATGTCAAAAAATAAAACAGTTACAAAGCTAAATACGATCGATTCAAAAATTGAGGATCTTAAAAATGAACGTTTAAAACTGGTTCAATCTTTAGGCAATCAAATTACAGAAATACTGTATAAAAAAGATGCCTTTAATCACGACTTTAAAGTACTCATGCAGGGCATAAATTTTGTGGCAGATGAGCTGAACAAAAATGATAGCCAGTACGCTGATATTTGGAAACGTAATGTCTCTGTAAATGCCAATAAGGGAAAAACAAAAGCAACCCAAAAAAAGAAGATGGTCCTCTAAAACCCAAACCATAACCATCATTAAGTCATTGGATATTACTAAGGCATAGTGCATGAAAAATATAGCATCCATTAATCAAAAAATTGAACGTTTAAAAGATGCGCGTAAACACCTTTCAAGACGTATTTCTGACAGTGCAAATACAAACAGAAAAGCGCGTACCCGAACGCTTATACAATTGGGCGGCCTTTTAAACATTACAAACTTGCTTGAGCTGACGGATATACATCTTGGCGAAGACTTAGAATCTGAACAGGAAAAACAGGATAAAGTGGCTACTCTTTTAGGTCTGCTACAACACCTAACAGAATCCATGCCACCAGCACTTTCTCCAACACAACAATATGACTTCAAAAAAAAAGGTATCCGCATACTAAAAATGCGCGCATACGAAAAGGAAAATGGATGATGAAAATACGGCATGTAGCCATACTTTTTTCTATTATCATAATGCCGTTTTTAGATTGCGTAGCAGAGCAGAAAAACCTAACCTTATCAAACACATCTGTTGCCGTGGCTTTCTCTCCAGATGACGGTGTTACACAAATGATTATGGATGAAATTGATAAAGCCAAATCGTCTATTTATGTAGCGGCGTATTCTTTCACATCAGTACCTATAGCAGTTAAATTAATTGAAGCCCATAAACGTGGCGTCAGTGTTAAAGTTGTCCTCGATGGGTCCCAAAGAACAGCAATTGGATCTATCGCAAAAATATTAAAGAGGTCAAGCGTTCAAGTACGGTTTAATAGGCATTATAAAATACAACACAACAAGTACATGATATTTGATGAAAAACATGTAGAATGCGGCAGCTTTAACTACACAAAATCTGCAGAAAAAAACAATGCTGAACCGAAGGTCAGCGTAGCTAAAATGCCATCATCATTAAAGATCAAACACAACTTGCAAGCCTCTATGCAGCCAACTTTAAAAAGCTGTGGCTTGAGTCTTTAAAAGTGAAGAAAAAACATAAGAAATATTCTCTAAAGCTAATAAAAAATAAGTAATGTTACTTGAATATCTACAAAACACCATTAAAGTTCTTACTAAAAATATATTTAAGGTAAAATTATCTGTGACAGAACCCTCAACCGCGCTAACCAATAGTTGACACTATAAAAATAGATTTTTTTCCTGTATTTAACCCTTAAGTATCAGCTAAAATGAATTTACATTTTAGGCCTCTCTGCAGTCATTATTGTGAACAAAACGTGCAGCCATTGGACTGCGAATTCAGATCCTGCCTTAGTTTAGAATTAAAGGAATTTATACATGACAAAGACTGACACGAATCACCAACAAAATCCTAGCACCCTGGCTCAATCTGCTGTTAGCAGCGATAAACTGCCGGGAATCCGCCATATCATAGCTGTTGGTAGCGGCAAGGGTGGCGTTGGAAAATCCACGGTTAGCGTTAATTTGGCACTTGCACTGAGTAAACTTGGTGCGCGCGTTGGTCTTGTTGATGCAGATATTCTTGGGCCCAGTATCCCCGGCATGATTGGCATCCCAACTGGTGAACCACCAGAGATGACAGCAGACGGGAAGATGATCCCGGCACAGCGTCTGGGCCTTAAGGTAATATCGATGGGTATGCTAACCGGCGATGATAAACCAGCCGTTTTGCGCGGTCCTATGATTGGGAAATATCTGAAGATGTTCATCGTCGGTGTGGAATGGGGAACTTTGGACTATTTGATCCTAGATCTTCCACCCGGAACCGGTGATACTCAAATATCCCTAGCACAGAGCATACAACTATCAGGCGTCGTTATTGTGACGACCCCACAGGCGGTCAGCCTTAAGATAGCCGAGCGTGGCCTTAGAATGTTCCAGAAAGTTCAGGTAAAAATTCTCGGTATCATCGAGAACATGCGCACCTTTACCTGCCCCCATTGCAGCCAGAGTACGGATATCTTCCATAACGGAGGTGGGGAGGAAATGTGCCAGAAATTCGGTGTCTCCTTCCTTGGTGCGCTACCGCTTGATACCAATGTCGTTACCTGTGGTGATGAGGGACGGCCTATCTTTACAGAGCAACCAACCTCCGACAGTGCCAAGGTATACTCCACAATCGCTACAGGACTCGTAAAGCAGATCAATGAAGAGCATACAGTGCTTAAACCATTTGTGTGGAAATGGGACAACGATGAGAGTGCACCAGCCTGGATGGACAATGCTGTACGTACTTCTGGATCAAAGACGACACCAATGGCTTTGTTCGGCAGGGTCTTGAAAGTTGAGAATTTCTAACTATTTTGTTAA
>CAZTIE010000073.1:0-7438 GCA_964613645.1 uncultured Verrucomicrobiales bacterium | reverse complement strand
TTTGAAGGTGATCTGTAATTTCAATTTTTGGGTGGCTCGACCTACCTTCAAAACGTATTTGTACTCTATTTCCATTAGGCAATATTTTATAATGCATATCTCCTGGTTTATTTAGGTGCTCTGGAACTTTTTCTCCCGTCAAGCGCTCAAATGTTCTTTTTGCCTCCTCTAACCCACCTAACCTTTCCGAATCAACTTCTAATCGTCCTTTTTGCGAATTCTCTCTAACATTCCCAGGATTTTCACCTTCCAGTCTTTTGCCTTTTAGCTGCTCTCTTTGTTTTTCAGTTAGCTTATTTTCTTTGAATTTACCTTCATCTGGATCTTCAGGCGGCGGCACAGCCCCACCGGTTGAAGCTGATGAAGTATGATCCTGCTGTTGGGTAGAGTGTTCCTCTTGTCCACTAGAGTGACCATCTTCTCTCTTATTAAATACACTTTCTCTTCTTTCTTCAAGATCCGTTGCCGCTGAAAAAAGACCATAAGAAGCAGTGCCCATGCGCCAAGCTCTATAAGCACTATAACTAATGGCTCCTATCTCAAATAAAATTTCTCCAACACCTGCTAGCATGATCCAATTATTTTCTATAGCATTCGTTGCTGTTCTATGGGCTATATCAACATTTGCACCAAATATACCCGTGCCAACTGCTGCTATAAATTTTGCAAGATTTTGCTCAAAACTAGTTTCTGATCGTATTGCTTGTTTCCATGCTCTTACATCATCTTTTGAAATTTCTGGATGTTTTTCATGAACTTTACCTACAGTATCTTTAATATTTATCAGCGCTTCTACGGCAATTTCAGCCATCATAGCTCCAGCTGCTCCACTGGCCATACCTTGAACACCGTTTGTAGATCCTCCAACTGCACCAATCATGGCGTGAAGAAATTTATGGCTCATGTAATCCAAATTAGCCCTATTTCCGCCAACAGATTTTGCCATTTCTGCACATATACTTTGAACGACGCAATCCAAAGCATTTTTAGCAAAATTCTTAAATGGAGATTCTTGATACAATGCCGAGCGCGTCACCATATGAGTTGTAGCCCGCAAGCCAGCTACTTGTAAATTTTGTGAAAATGAGCGATTAAGGACCTGAACAGGGATATTCTTGGCTTGTAAATAGCCGTCTGTTACACCATAAGTGATAGCAGTCAGTGCAATTGATTTTAAACTATCTGAAGAAACCAGCATTTTAACAGCATTATTTAAACTGCCATTGCTATTTAAAGCACATAAAGCCGCCTGTGAGCATAAGCCCATAAATGCGCCTGCGGTTAACCCGGATATAACCGCACCTGTTGTTGTAAGAGTTGCTGCTGTCGTGGCAGTTGCAGCCACAGCAACTTCTCCACATGCACCGGCCACAGCACCCCCAAGGCTTGCTGCAGCACCACCTGTCACAATACTAAGAGCTATTACAACAATTGCAGATAAAATAGCTGATGGTCCGCCTGTACATTTTTCTTCATAAGTGTGTTTTTCTTCCAAAAAATGCTCTCTTAAATCACCTTCTTTGACAGTTAATTTACTAAGTAAATCTAGGGCATGATCTTTAACAAGATCGATAACCACTTCATCTTGAGCATAAGATTCAATGTGCCCTGTGGTAGCACACGGTGTATAGGTTGTATGTGTTTCTTGCCTAATTTTCATACTTTGCCAATAATAATTACTAAATTGGCGCATAACAGATAAAGCAGATTCATTAACACCACATGCAAAGTGTTGTTTGCCTTTAGGTGTATATACAGTAGTTAATGGAGAATCAAATAAAACACCTTGAAGGTATACATCGGCTTTTTCAGATATGATTTTATTAAATTCATCGCTTCTAAATACAGATACTTTTGATTTTGCATCCATACTTGTCGTTGTGGTTGTTTTTGTGCCTTTATTTAAAATCCCACCACTTTTTTTTGTTTCTTCTATTTCACAAGAGTGCATATCTTGAACGGCATGTACAGATACGCCGTCATGGCCAGAAATACTAACAGATGTTCCTGTTTTTTCTGATGCATAAATCTCTTGTTTTTCACCGGCATGTGAAAATATTTTTCCACCTGCTGTATCGTGGTTAACAATATGAAACACCCAATTATCAGTACGTGTTCCATTTTGAATAGACTGAAAGAGTTTTCTTTCTAAAACCAATGGGATTTCAAAGATACTTTCTCCTGCTAGTATGGATATATCCTTTCCAGCTTCAATATCAACGCCTTGTCGAACAACAGTACCACCAGAATTAATACCAACTGAGCCACCAGCATGAAGAGAAGTTGCACGTTTTTCATCAGTAAAGTTTCCACGATTAATTTTTCTTTGTGCAGATGACATCAAAATAGTATCTTCTTGACTCCTTAACTTTATATCCTCTTCTGCACGTAATAATGTTTCATGATGAGATTGAGATCCTCTTTGTGATAATAGTAAAAGCGACTTACCTGAAATTTGAGCATTTCTGGTTTGAAGATCACCTCTTGTTGCGTGAATCCTAACATCACTCGATCCTGCAACTTTAAAATCATGCGCCTTAATACTACTCGCGAGAATTGATAAATCTTGTTCGGCCGTTAAATCAGATGCGATCTCATAGTGACCAGAAAAATCTAGTGTTACAGGCTGTGTAAAATGGTGTTTTAGTTGTGTTTTTTGATCTCCTCGCAAAATATAATGCATTAGACCAGCAGACTGAAGACTAGGGTTGAATAATATATGATCTGTAAAATGTGCACGATTTAGGCATAATTTAACTTCACCTTTCAATGCATCCGCACATAAAAATGTGGGGCGCTCGCCCCATTCTTCACCTTTTAATAACACATTAAAATGTTCGTTTACGCCTTCATCTTGTTTGACCGAAGGAAGATGGAGCAGTTTTCTGGTTTTGAAGTCTCCTTCAAAACCATGTTCCAAAGGATTAAATAGATGAACGCGCTTTAGAACAGAAGTACCAGAATACATAGAGAAAATCTCTATCGAATATCCCATCAATGCGGCTAAAATATCTAAAGTGCCGTTTAGACTTGCAGAGTCTAAATTTTGACCTAATTGAAAATTATTTCCTCCAATAACATTAAGAATGTAGCTTTGAAGAACGGATGCTTCCATACACCAGCCTTGAAGATTTTGTAAAATCTCCTCTCTTCTTGGGTGGTGTGCGTCCAATGCAGAGAGTTCATCTGTTACATCCTGAACCGCACTATAAAAATCATCAGGTAACATTGCACTCTTATCTAAAAGAGCACGATAAATTTCAGATGCAACAATAATTTTTAGCTGAATATTTTCTAAATTTTGAAGAAGTAAAAACACTGCTTGTTCTTGATCGATTCCAAGAGCAATAAATCCTGATTGACGACCGTAATCAGATATAATATCCTCATAAAAAGTTTCACATAATGGTGCATCTTCAGTGCCCCAATCATAGATCAAAGGACGACCTTTTAACGGAATTCTGTGAAGATGTGGATTAAAAGCTTTTACCATTATGTTTAAATTATCAACTTCATATGGCAGTTCAACTTGCAAAGAACCACTTCCTTTTAAGGAGCCAGTCTGATAAAAACAGTTTATTACCTCAACAGCAGAAGGCTGCTCAAACTCAATATCACCCATATTTAACAAATTTTGCACAAGCAGTGCTGCTTGTTTAATTTTTAAAATACCAGCATTGATAAGAGAAAAAGTTTGATCACCTTGCGGTTCAATAGTATCAATATTGACTGTCCATGCAACATGAACACGTAGATCATCATGAGGCAGGAAAGTAGAAAGATGATTTTGCTCTCCTTCTGCACCAAGAAAAACATCTGTGCCAACTACCGATAAATGATCAAATTTTGCATCACCATGAACCACCGATAATGCAGAATGCACTACTGCTTTTTCTATTCCAGCATCTTTAGCATGGACAGTCGCTAATATATTCGAGTCGATAATCACATGATGCGAGGTACCTTCAAATGATGCACTATCATTGCCATGGACGGTCGCTTGAGTTACTTCACCATTGACAGTGGCTGATGTTTTAGCCTTAGCATCCAGAGTCTGTAGACCTGCCGATTGAACAGAAATAGTTTCTGCTTTAACTTTTACATCCCCTCCCGATATGTCAGTGACACTTACACTGTTTTTTGCCTTTAAAGAAGCTTTTTCACCTATATGCAAAGTATCAATAGAAATTGCTCGAAGAGCATCCACATCTAATATTGTCGCTTTTACATGATGTCCTATCATATTTTTAGCTATGGCTTTACCCTTTATACTCGTCACATGACTTAGTAATATATCTCCTTTTAATACCTGCATTTTTAAAGTATCAAAAGTTGAATCTTCAATCATAAAAAGTGGGCTGTCGTCTGTTGCTGCTTCTAATAGGAAATCAGTTGTGCCGCCTTTCATATACCGAACATAAGAAAAATTCTGTGCTTTAACTTTTAAGGAAACAACGCTGGAAACTCCAGTACTTATAAATAATGGGGATTGAACATACATTTTATCTAATGATAACAATGCATTCGCAAGAATCGCGTCATCTTCTGTACAAGATATTGTAGAGGCTTGTATATCACCGTCTAATAGTAAAGTTTTTCCATGTGTCTTAATATCTTCAACAACTATTCTTCCGTGAATTGTTTTATGTGGTGCACTCATTTCTAAAGATTTTAACTGTGCAACACCTTCTAATTCATCGTTTTGACATGCAGTTAAAAATAAGTAGGAAGTTGGGTCTAATAATCCTGCTTGAATATGTCCATTTGATATAAACAGTTCGTTAACCCATTGAAGTAAACAGGTTTGTTGTGCTTGTAAACGAACAACATCAGCAAAAAAATTATGTAAAAAAATACGTATATTATTTGCTCTAATATCAACTTTTGGTAATTGGTCTTTGTCTCGTGATACAAAATCACCTCTCATATACACTTCAGTATCGTTTATAGATAAAAAATAGCATTCTAAAACTGCATTTATGAATGTTGTAGAGATTGATGACCCAGCTTCTCCGTGAAGAATTAAAGAATGAACCCTCATTGTATGGTGACTATCTGTCGAAATTCTCTTTTGAGGAGCATGAATACTCACATACTCGCCAAGTTCATTAGTAAACGTTGCAACAGAAGTTGTTGCATTCAATAAAGTGCTATTGCCAGGTACTGTTCCATGCCTTAAAATACCGCCAATTTCAATGCTATCTGCACTCATTTGAATTGATCCCTGACTTGCATGGAGATCAAAATTCGTAAATAAATTTCCCTTACATAGAAAAGAAACAGTAGGACTGCTTAATGCAGCTTGTGTGCTTGTTTGTGGAAAGGTGCCAAAGCATGTAGTAAGAGAATCTAAGATCAGTCTTTTGCTTTCAGGATTTCTGTTTTGTTGAATCTGACCTCTATGTCCATCAAAACCTTCAAGACTATTAAATTTTGCAGAAAAGTCTTCCTGAACTTCTATTACAACTCTATGATCCGAATCAGGTGGGGGATCAAGTATGTGAAGAGATTCACCTGTCAAAACATAAGATTCTCCTAAAAAATGAAAACTTGCGGCCAATTGATAAGAAGTTGCTGCAATTAAAGAACCTAAATAGGCTTGAATAGAACCAGCATCATATTGCTCATTGCATGAATTGTAATATGCTCCATTGCATAAAACTCTAGAATTCATAGCATTTGTAAAAGCCCTACCTTCACAGACAAGGTCTCCAAGCGTTGCTATAACACCATGATTAACCCAATTGCCGCTGATTAATGCTGATTCAGTTGCTAATATACTCCCCCCATTCACCCCATTCATAGAATCAAGTAAAAGTTTACGCCCTTTAAATTTGCTACTTATGGAAATACTGTCTGCAATCAAAGTTGATTCAAAATTGTTATCGATTTCTCTATCACAGAAAATGTTTTTTGCTTCGACGTATAAATCGCTTAAAATATCAGAGCATAAATGCACTTCATTGGAAGCCATAATTTTTAATGTATATTCAGGAATAGTACGGTGAACAATAAGTGAAGGACCTGAAAAAAATAAGGTGAATACACGATCATTTTTTTCTAAACGTCCAAGCACCGAGTTTGTTGTGAAATCATAAAAATATAAAGTATCAGTAAGATTTTTCACATTTTCATCAAAGCAAATCGAATATGCATTACGCTCATTATCATATGTCAGAGGATACATCCAAATTTCACCAATGGACGTTCTGCTTAAGTGTTTTTTTTCTTCCTGAATTAAATCGAATGCTAAAACGTAATTAAAAATCCACAAATGATTAAAAATTAAAAAAACACAAAATATCTTTCTTATAAATATCCCCATAATTACCTCCATGGGTTTTAATGAAAATCCTATCCCTATGCAATATCAGGATTTACGGTCCTCCCTTGTCTTGGGGAACATTGTCTAAGTAGGTCTTCAAGTTCTCTAATACGCTGTATTTCTGCTAATAATTGAGCACTTTTAATTTCCAACGCTCCCCTTAACCCCCCAAGAAGCCTTGCTTGCTCATTCTTTTCTTCTGTTAATTCTTCATTTTTTTCCAAAAGGCCTCTTGCTCTTTCTTCTACTACACGTAACTGTTCCATTACAGACTGACGTCCGTCTTCTTTGGCTTTTTCCTCTGATGCTTCTTGCTGTGCTGCCAAACGTTCTTTTGCTGCTTGGAAATCATCTTTAAAAAAAATGTCAATTATTAAATTATATTGACGCTCAATGAACACTTCATACTGTTCTTTAGTCATCATGCAATCAAGCGGCCACCTAGAAGTGCTTCTAAATAGAAACTCTATTGACATACTGCTATTGTGTAATATTGATTTCCAGAATGTTTTAAAACCATAACAATCAATAGGACATCCATCAATTTTTCCGTATGAAAATCGTAAAAAAAGATCTACTATATTTGGTTTTAATCTTAAAATTTCCGCAAAAACAACATCTTTTTCTGCACGTTTACTTAAAATTTCCACACATCTTGACTTAATATGTAAGC
Source organism: uncultured Verrucomicrobiales bacterium (assembly GCA_964613645.1). GTDB lineage: Bacteria > Pseudomonadota > Alphaproteobacteria > Paracaedibacterales > UBA11393 > UBA11393. The sequence goes on along the minus strand of CAZTIE010000073.1, from coordinate 440 downwards.
AGATTCTATTTGTATCAAATAATTCTGTAATGGGGACTTTCCGGTGTTTTTTTAAAATAGTAAACTGATTTGGAATATTATATATATAACAGTAAGATCCAAAGAAAAACAACATCGAACTCCAAAAATATGGTGCGGGATGACCTGACAAACTATGTAATGTACAAATACTTCTATCAGCTGGTAATGAGACACTTTGTGCGGAGCACTGACTTAAAAATTCATAATTAAATTCTTCTGAGCTTTCAGCCGTTTGGAATGTAAGCATGTAGAAAAATAGAAACGTTACATATTTCTTGTTCATTAGGGAAATCCTTTCCTAAAGTGACGATCCTTCATAGATCTCTACAAACTATAAAACACCTATTTAAATATAATTTCAACCCACCCCTGTTCTAAACTGAAGTGCAACACCTTAAACTAAATATTGCTGAACCAGC
>CAZTIE010000072.1:0-7515 GCA_964613645.1 uncultured Verrucomicrobiales bacterium | reverse complement strand
GATGATATTTCCGATTATTGTGCCTTCATTTTCCTGTGATTCAATTTTTTTGCGTCTTAAAACTTGTTCCTATACATCTTTTGATCCACGAAATTTGCGCTTCAACTCATGCGCTTAAACCATATCCGTATTTTTTATGAACCGAAGGTCAGCGAAGCTAAAGGCATAAACTGTTTCTTTTTCCTGGATATATTTTACAATTTTATCATGCCACATTGTTTTACCTTTTTCATGAATAATTGAATTTGATGGTGGTGGCATAACAGGTATTATCCCTTTATCACTAAGAGTTTGTGCTCCATTGATACTATAATATGCTCCATCTGCAATCACTTTTGAGACATGCGTTTTGATATTTAGTAAATCGTCCATCATACAAATATCTGATGATGAATAATCTGTGACTTCAACGCTGTGCATATTCATGACCTGATCTATGCCAATATGTAGCTTTCTCCAGGGTGTATTATCACATGGTTTTCCATACTTTTCTTCATACCAGTGGCTGGCTTTTCCAAAGCACATTCCAGTGCTATCACAGAGCATAACAACAGACTCACCTTTGTTTATACGCGCAATAGCCTCTTCACAAACTTGCCTAACCTTAAGAGGAACCTTGCTAAATAAATCACTTAAGTGCCCAAAACTTGGCACACCAATATCAAGATTTTTATTGCGCCAAAAGTCTTCAAAATATCCTGCAGTTTGTCGTATACCAAAATAAAATAGGCAGTAAAATGTAAAAATAAGTTCAATATAAGCATCGCTATATGTCGCCTGCTGACCCGAAAGACCAGGAACATAGGGCGTTTCATTAATAAACAAAGCTATCAGATCACCTTTTGGAAAATAAAAACTTAGCTCACCTCGTTTTTTAAGGCTTTTGTTATATGCTGACCAATTTATAACTTTATATTTTGGTGTAGAACGTGACTTAGAAGATGGTGATTTCAGTTTTGGCTTGTATGGCATTTGAAAGAGTGATTGTTTTTAAAAAATGTTAACAAAATAGTCAGAAAATTTCAACTTTTAAGACCCTGCCAAACAAAGCTCCTGGTATACGTGAATCGGGGTCAAGTGTTAACGGTCGAGGATCCATCTCAAGAACTGGCTCTAAAAATCTTAGAAACGTTTTATTTATGCCAGCACTGGTTCGTAAAAAATGCTGTAACCTATGTTTAGATTTGCAGATAGGCTAATAGAAAAAGGCAAAAAACCTAAGGTAGCCGTTGCTGTCATGCATAAAATGATAAGAATCATATTTGCGGTTTTAACGGAAGGACAGGCATTCAACGAAGATATGCTTTAAGTCACATATTATTTTTTAAAACGATTTATTAAAGAACAAACTCTGGTGGACTGTGTTTATCAAGGGGAAAAACGATTTTATCGCGAACCTTGATAAACACTGAACACTAGAGTATTACCAATTCCATCAAAAATAGTTTTTAAAAATAATATATTTAAGAGTTGTAATTTAAGACAGCATCTTTAAACTTGAAACGGCGGTTTATATATACTCCATGAAAACGAAACTAAGTTCATTTGGTCGCAAATAATCTATGCGCTAAAAACGAACATGTTAAACATGAAAGGCTTTTCCGAATGTTGCCCAAGCAGCTTCTTTTAAGGCCTCATTATGAGTTGGGTGCGCGTGACATGTTCTTGCAATATCTTCAGAACTGCCGCCAAATTCCATGATTGTTGCTGCTTCTGCTATCATTGTTCCAGCCATTTCACCTATAATATGTACACCTAATACTTTGTCTGTATTCGGGTCTGCGAGTACCTTGGCAAAACCATCATATGACCCAACTGCTTTAGCGCGACTATTGGCTGAAAATGGAAATTTTCCAGCCTTATAAGGAACGCCGCTTGCTTTTAATTCTTCTTCTGTAAAGCCAACACTTGCAACCTCTGGATTTGTGTACACAACAGATGGAATAACATTATAATTTACATGGAAGGGAAGACCTGCAAAGTGTTCCATCAAGGCAACGCCTTCCTCCTCCGCCTTATGGGCAAGTTGAGGGCCAGGAATAACATCACCAATGGCATAAACACCCGCAACCGATGTTTCATAATTCTGATTAATAGCAATAAAGCCACGGCTATCAAATTCTAAACCAATTTTTTCAACACCAAGCCCTTTGATATTAGGTTTGCGGCCAGTACAAATTAACGCATAATCACATTCAATAACGTCTGCTCTACTTGTTTCATTTCTGGGGTCAACAGCCTGCAATGTAACAAATTTTGCATTCTTTTTAACCGATGTTACTTTGCGATGTGTTTTAAAGACCAAGCCCTGTTTTGTTAGAATTTTTTCCAGCTGTACGGCGCATTCCTGATCCATGGCACCACCAATATTGGCAGTGTATTCCACAACAGTTACATTTGCGCCAAGGCGGGACCATACAGATCCAAGCTCTAGTCCGATTGCACCACCACCCACAATAACAAGATGCTTTGGTGTTTTCTCTAAACTGAGGGCTTCTGTTGATGTGATGATTTGCTTGCCGTCAATTTCAACGCCATCTAATGTTGTAGGCGTTGATCCTGTCGCAATAACAATGCGGCGCGCTTTTATTTTTGATTGTGTGCCGTCATTTTGTGCAATCGCAACAAGTTGCGGGCTCATAAAAGTTGCGGTTCCGTGAATAACTTTAATTTTATTTTTCTTCATTAAATATGAAATGCCACGCGCCAGTTCATCCACAACAGCGTCTTTTCTATTCATCATCTGTTTTAAATTCAACCGAATATTATCCGCTAAAATACCTAAATCTTTAAAGTTATGGCGCGCGTCTTCTAATTTATGCGACATACTTAACAGTGCTTTTGAGGGAATGCAGCCCACATTTAAACAGGTGCCACCTAAAGTTGACCTTTTCTCAATAAGTGTTACTTCTAGCCCCAGTTGTGCTGCTCTGATAGCTGCAACATATCCACCTGGACCGCCACCAATAATTAAAATTTCTGTCGATAATCTATCCATATTTAGGTTCCTATCATTTTTTAAATAAATCGCAGGCGCTATTACAACAGTTTGTTATACCCGATTTTTTTTGATTTAAAGCGCTGCTATCTATCATAAAACTACCCGAAGTAGGTGTGAAAAAAATCACGCAACAGGTCAAAACCGTAGAAAACGGTTTTTTGAACTTCGCTTAACCAAAAATTGACGACGTTTTTTTCAGCATGCTCTAAAATGAAAAAATAAATAATTACGCCTGAAATGAAAAATAAAAGCAGATATCTCATGATATTTGATGTGCAACTCTCAATTCTGTAACTCATGCTCTGTTTCCTTAAAGGTCTAATAAAAATCTTCCTGGGTTTTCCAAACACTCTTTGACCATCACCAAAAATGTAACGGCTTCTCTACCATCAACAATGCGGTGGTCATAAGATAAGGCTAAGTTCATCATAGGGCGAATTTCAATACGACCATTCACCGCAACTGGCCTATCTTGAATGATATGCATGCCAAGAATTCCAGATTGTGGCGGGTTAATAATAGGCGTTGATAAAAGGGATCCAAAAACCCCGCCATTTGAAATGGTAAATGTGCCACCAGAGAGGTCTTCTAAAGAGAGTTTATTATCCCTTGCTTTACGCCCTAATAAAGCGATACCTTTTTCAACATCTGCTAGGCTTAAATGGTCTGCACTTCTAAGAACGGGAACCACCAAACCTTGCGGTGCAGATACGGCAACGCTGATATCATAATAATTTTTATACAATATATCATTGCCTTGAATTTCTGCATTAACAGATGGTATCTGCTTCAGCCCCTCAATAACAGCCTTTATAAAAAACGACATAAATCCAAGTTTAACACCGTGTTTTTTTTCAAAAAGCTCTTTATATTTTCCCCTTAGCGTTTTAAGGGCCGTCATATCTGCTTCATTAAAGGTGGTTAAAATGGCTGCTGTATTTTGTGCTTCTTTTAAACGTTCGGCGATACGCGCACGCAAACGCGACATTGGTACACGCTGTTCTTTTCTATTTTCAAGCGCTTCTTCATAAGATCCGTGCTTTAAAGAAAAAGGGTTTGTACTTGGTAATACAGGTGATGGTGTTGGGTCAAGGTGCTTTCGCACATCTGTTTTTGTGATCATGCCATCTTTTCCTGTTCCATGAACTTTATTAGACGGTATGCCTGATGCTGCCATTGCACGCCTTGCAGAGGGAGACGCACTAGTATTTTCTTCAATAGCAGCTAATTGCACTTCATAGCCTTTGTCTTGGTCGCTATGTTCTGCGTAAGATGCATGTGTTTTACTATCAGCAAGGATAGATTGATTCCCGGGTGACGTTGGCTTTGGCGGTCTGTGTGATGCTTGTTCTGCTGCTGTTATAACACACAAGATTTCATCAACCTTAACAAAGGCACCTTTTTTTGCTTTTATTTCTTTTAAAATACCCGTTTCAGGTGCTGAAATTTCTAAGGTTACTTTATCTGTTTCAAGTTCTGCAATAGTCTCGTCAATGTTAACGACATCTCCTACATTTTTTGTCCATTGAATAACTGTTGCTTCAATGACAGATTCACCAAGGTTTGGAACCTTAACTTCAAACACTTCAGACATAATATAACCAATTTAATTAAAATGCATTCTATTATAGGATACGGGTTTTCATGCATAACAACAAGAGGGGGGCAGGTTTAGTTAAATGGGTGGATGACGCAAATCTTTGAGCAAATCAAATAAAGTCCTAAAATCTTTATCTTCATAATTTGTTAATATTCTTCCAGTTATGATCTAAATGTCAGACTCATAATTAACGGAACTTACCATGCACCATTTTTTAATATTATGCTTATGTAGTGTACTAAATGCAGCCGATAGTGATCCTGTGGCAAGCGCAACAAAGAAAACAGAAACTGAGATTGTTTTAAATGAGCGTGACTACCCTGCTCATTTTGAAAAAGCAGATCCTTTAGGAGATGAATGCTGTGGACTTTATGCAGCGGGTATAATTCCGACAGCAGCACAACTTGTTTTTGATAGACATTGCACCGACCCTCAAAATAAGGGACTTGCACCAGATGAACTTATAAAAATTGCTCAAGTGTTTGAGCGCGCTATTACTATATGGGTTGATCCTAGATATCAAAAACAATTTTATGACCCGCAATATATACATGCTGTCCCAGGTCAGCACATGACGCATATCTATTTCGGACCAAGCGAGGGTCAACACCCTCATTTTCAATTACTTATTGACCCCACAGCACCAAATGCAAAAGCTGAACTGGCAAGAGGGGCGTACATGCAACAGGTTAAACATCTTTCCGGTTTGAGTAAATTTGAAAAAACACAACTAATGATAATGTCTCCAGAACAGTGGGTTTGCGGTCTTCCTGCTGAGGCTTCCTCAGGTGCACTGCCCGAAGAGGCTGTAAATGTAAAAAAAGAACATGAAACAGAGGCTTCTGGCACTTCAGTTCTTAGTAGTCATGCCTCAGGAACTGAAAGTTCAGCAAGAACTGAAGGGAAACAGGCAGTTGTGGAGGACGATGTTCTTGATATAACGCCTCATGCCGCTGTTGCTCCAGAACCAATAGATAACGTAAGTATAGAACGCGCCAGAACTTTGCTTCATAAAGACCAGCCTAGTGAATCAAGAGTGCAAGGGATAACTATGTTTGAGGAACTGCTTAAAAGTGGACAGGGATATAAAGAACTAAAGGTTATGTTTTCGGCAACTATGGATAAGGCCAAATCTGATTCAGAAGTTCATAATAAGCAGTTAGAGTATCACCCTGATCAGAGTAAAGAAGTACTCAGGTTATTGGAAGAGTACAATCCTCTTATTTATAAACCACCGTTTCAAGGTTGAGATGCTGTCTTAAATTACAACCCTTAAATATGAGGCCTTTGCATAACTTCTAATTCAACTTAATAGTTTCTGTTGCTGTTTGAAATTTGTTATAATTAGGCATACTTTCTGTAATAAATCAGCACCCTTATGACAAGAAAAACCGTTGGCCACCCAACGCTCATTGATCATCAAATACCGGATCATAAAAGGTTACACGATCTAGATGATATTTATGCTTTGATGAATTGGGATCGTATTGAATCCATTTTATCTCCAATTTATGCATCAAAAGACGGGCCATCACCTTACCCTGCTATCATTATGTTTAGGGCTCTTTTACTGCAATCTTGGCACAATTTAAGGAATGTGATGCTTTCTAAAATGTTGGGTCGTGATCTGATTCCTATGCTAGATTTACTGTTTGTTAATTTTTTTAAGGTATAACTATAAATAGATGGCATTATCGTGGCTCCTTGATTTATACTGACAAGGGAATGATAAAGACGCAACCACTTAAATTGGAGGAACTTCATGCTAAAATTTTTTTTGTTTTTTATACCCGCTATCGCGTTTTCCATGACAGAGGAAGAGATAAATTATTACAAAAATCCTGAAACTCAAAATGCTTATAAGGCTCGGTATTTTAATAATACGCCATGCAGCATGATTTTGCGCGGTGCCCCGACTCTTGAACAAGTTAAGGAATTTATGGCCTTATCACACAAATCCAAACATGTGTGCAGATGGTGAAATTCCACTTCACCTTCTTGCAGAAAAGCTTACTAACGAGGAACAGTACTCTGTTTTTAAATTTTTAGTTGAAAAAGGAGCAGATCTAAAGAAGATAGATCATTTAGGTAGGACTGCTTTAGAAATAGCTATTCTAAATCCACATATTTCAGCTGATATTATATCAGAATTAATTATGATTGATGGTATTTTAGATGCTAAAGATTATGTGAAAGTTATAGCTGATTACATGCCGAGAATGCGGCAGGAAATGCGGCAGGAAATGCAGCGCCTAATAAAAATCGCTTTCTTGATAGATCAACAAAGACATAGTCCTGATTTTGATGCAATTATTCCTTTTATGGATGTATTTAACATGAGTGAGATCTTTATGTTGCAACAAACAAAATCCAATGCTTTGACATTCATAAAAAGTGCCCCCCTTGAAGCAACCAAACCTACCGAAGAAGATAGTACGTCTCTTCACTATTTATTTGCATGGCAGACCTATTTGGGTGTTGACCAAATCAATTTTGGCGACATTGCCGTCTCAGAACTTAATATTCCAAGCAAACGATTCGCTTTAGACCTTTTAGACTTACTTAAAGAAGTAGATCTGGATGAAAGCACTTTACCGGTTACAGTTTTTCTCAATTTAAAGTCTACAAAAGAAGAATTAACACCTGAAACACTAAAAGCCTTTAAAATAATTTTTGATGTAAATTAACTAAACCAATATTTCCCTTTTGCCCGTATGACTTGCAGTTGATACGAACCCTGGGCTTTGTTCGGCAGAGTCTTGAAAGTTGAGAACTTCTAACTATTTTGTTAACATATTTTAAAAACAATCACTGTTTCAAATGCCGTACAAGCCAAAACTTAACTCACGATCTTCTCTTTCACGTCCCAAGCCAAAATATAAAGTTATAAATTGGACTGAATATAATAAAAGCC
>CAZTIE010000071.1:0-7762 GCA_964613645.1 uncultured Verrucomicrobiales bacterium | reverse complement strand
ATAGCTTATCATATTACAAAATAATAGTGTTACTTATTTTTAATGATTGGTATTAAAACTAATGTTTTGCGTTTTGCAAAAATCTGTGTGCGTTAAACCGCTTGACTTAAAGGCCTCAATATAAGCTGTGCGTTCAGCTTTTGTATAACGTATTCCCATCTTTTTGCCAATTAATATATCTGCCCTAAAATATGACAGACCTTAAAATTCAAAAAAGATGGGGTTCTTTAGACGCTTACTTTTTAAGTGCTTGGGGAGATTGCAGCTTTGTGGTGGAGGAGGCGGAGGCTTGAATTTTGTGGGAGCTTACGGAGGCCCATCAGACAGGAAGTGTATCCAGATCTAAAAAAAGCATATAAACAAAGACGTAACTTAAGTTAAAATAAGAATACAGTATATTTGATGAAACACAGATGCCAGATCTAAAACTATATAATTCACGAACACGTAAGCGCGAAAAGTTTACACCTTTAACTGATACAGTGCGTATGTATGTGTGTGGACCAACTGTTTATGATTTAGCGCATATGGGCAATGCGCGACCAGTTGTTGTGTTTGATATTGTATTTAGACTTTTAAAAACACTTTATAAAAACGTGGTCTATGCCAGAAACATTACAGATGTTGATGATAAAATTATTGATGCTACTGCAAAGAAAAACATTAGTATTACGCAGCTAACCGTTGAGACGACAAAACAATATCATGATGATATGCAGTCCTTAAATACATTGGCGCCAACACATGAACCGCGCGCAACGGATCATATTCAAGATATGGTGTCTATGATTGAAACCCTCATTAAAAAGGGTTATGCCTACGCAGCAGAGGGCCATGTATTATTTAGTGTTGAACAATATAACGATTATGGTCGGTTATCGAACCGTACATTTGACGACCAATTAGCTGGCGCACGTGTAGAGGTTGCAACGTATAAAAAAGATGCGGGTGACTTTGTTTTGTGGAAACCATCCAACAGCGATCAACCCGGGTGGAAAAGCCCATGGGGATTTGGCCGCCCAGGCTGGCATATAGAATGCTCTGCCATGAGCAAGCACTTTTTAGATGATCATTTTGATATTCACGGTGGTGGTATTGATCTGATCTTCCCTCATCACGAAAATGAAATAGCCCAAAGTTGCTGTGCAAATGGATCAGACTTGATGGCTAATTTCTGGATGCATAATGGGCATTTAACCGTTGATGGAGAGAAAATGTCCAAGTCATTGGGGAATTTTCTAACAGTTAGGGATTTATTAAAGACGTACCCAGGTGAAGCTATTCGCTTTGCTTTGCTCTCAACACATTACCGTCAGCCATCAGATTTTTCAGATACAGCTTTATCATTAGCAAAAGCAACATTAGATCGTTTTTATACGGCGCTAAAACCATTTGATACGGTAGAGGCTTCAACATGCCAATCTGTTCTTGATGCATTGTGTGATGATATTAACACGCCTCTTGCTATCAGTCACTTACATGAACTCGTGAAAGATCTTAATAAATCGAAAGATGCTAAGGTTGCAGCAGAACTAAAAGCGGGAGCTTCTCTATTAGGATTATTATATCAAGATCATAAATCTTGGTTTCAAGACATCAACACGTCAACCATCACTACTCAAGAAATTGAAAATTATATTCAGCTGCGTGCACAAGCACGGGCAAATAAAGACTTCCAAGAAAGCGATCGTATTAGGGATACCCTCTTAAAGCACAATATTATTTTGGAAGATACTGCAGAAGGTACAACCTGGAAACATACGTAAAGTAAGCTGCCTGTATGATGCTAACAATCATCCCTTTATTGGTCTTTCATATAGGTAGTGTGTATTTATCTTATGAAGATATCAAAAGCAGATATGTTACCTTATGGATTTTACTGCTTGTGCTATTTGTTGGAATAATCAGTGTATTGCCGATTAAGCTTACAGCCGATCTGCTGATTCCATGTATACTGTTTTTTTTAGTCGTTTTAAGTGTGGCATTTATGAAAAAAATACAAGCTATTGCTTGGGCAGATATTGCGTATTTTCTTGTAGTACTCTTACAGATTTACGATTTATGGTGGATGCATTTTATATGTATTGGCATCTTAACTATTGTTTTTCACCACATCAGTCGTAAAGCAAAAAATCTACCCTTTATCGTCATCCAATATGGTGCATATGTTTTGACAGTCTTGTTCAGCCGTATATAATACGCAGCAGTATAAGAGTCAATAATCACTTGAACTTATCACTCTACACATGGTAAACTACCTAATATATTTAAATATTATAGGTTAGTAATGCGTTTTGTTTCTATATTTTTGTTAATAATTTCTCAGTATGCAATGGGTGCAGGGCTATTGACTGAATTTGAACAAACTGTCCGATGTTTTACACTTGAAAAACAGGGACAGAAACCTGGTGTTTTAATAGGCACAAACCATGTGGTTAGCTATAAAAAAATATTATCCCCAGGTTTGCAAAAAATATTTGAAGGGTTCAAGCACTTTATTACAGAAAAAAGCTTTGATGATACATCAAAAGATAGTGATACTGAAGAATGCGAAAGTGAAAGAACAACAGAGCTTAACCGCTTGTTTCGTGGTTTGTTTACTAATGATCAACTGCCACCAGAAGCACAAGCAATTTATAATAACTTTTCTGATTCACTACCTCAATGCGGTCTTAAATTGTGTAATGCTCATAAAAGCCTTGCAGATTGGTCACCAATTGCAGATTTTTTGCAAAAGTATCCCCCTAAAAATGTTTGCGAATTTACTTTTGATTCTCTTGTGGCAAGTGAAATATCCGCATACAGATCATTGGAGGCTATCGATAGCTACATAATGCTGCTTGGGTGGAATACTAGCGCGCAGAATTACTCACTTGAAACAGAAGCTATTAGAAAAAAAGCATGTGAATTAGCCGATAGTAGCGGCTTCCCATGTTTGGATCTGAAAATAGAAGAGGATCCTTATCACGAAGCGTTACTTTGGTATTCTGGTATATGCGCATTATATCTATTTGCAAATCATAGTGCTGAATTTAAAGAATTTATAGCACAAATTAAGGAGGGTGAGCTCACACAGCGTCTTCCTTTTTTGGTGCAAGAAGGTAATTCTTTGCGCGCCTTGATGGTCGATAAAGACAACGCACGTGTTAGGGACTATTATTTTGATGACAGAACTGCCCTTGGTGCACCAGATATGATCTACCGCAATAGACAGTGGAAGCATGAGATTCCAAAAATTCTACAACAGGTAGCGGGTGAAAGTTTTGTGATAGCAGCCGGTGCTTCACACCTAAATGTTTTTGATCTAACTAAAAATGAACAATTAGGCTTAATTGCAATATTCGAAGCCATGGGATATACCGTTACAGCAATGGAACGTAACGTTGATGGTCTGTTCGATGTTCCGTCGTCTATTGATGCAATAAAGGAAAAAGCTAGCACTTAATTTCAGCATCTGCTGTTGAAGAGTAAACGGAATTGTATTAAATTTCTATTTTTAGTCGTCTATTTTGAATTAAATGGCTAATATCATTGTCATTACAGACCCTTTTGAAGAAGACTTCAACTTAAAAAATCATATATAGCGATAAGGGCCCTCTTTAAAAATCTCTACGATCCATGTATTCTAAGGATCATTGCCAATTATAAAAGGGATCGTTGATGAAACTAACAGAAGCTGAAATTAAGCGCGTCGCACAATTAGCGCGTATAAATTTGAACCAAGAGGAAATCATATCCTATGGGCAAGAAATTACCAATATTTTAACCTGGATAGAACAGCTAAATGATATTGACGTATCGCACATTTGCCTAACGGATCTTGTTCCACAAGAAACGATGAGTGAGCGTCCAGACGTGCCAAACACAGATAGTATGGTAGACGCTATTTTGGAAAATGCGCCTCAATCTAGTTTTAATATGTTTTCAGTACCAAAGATGGTGGAGTAAAAATGACACAATTAACGCACTTAACAATTTCAAAAGCAAAAGCGCTGTTAACAAAAGGTGAGATTTCATCTAAGGATCTTGTACAAGCGCACCTAGATGCGATGGAAGAAAAAAAAGGCCTCAATGCATTTTTAACACCTTGCTCTGATGATGCCTTAAAAAAAGCAGACCTATCTGACGCGAAATATAAAAACAATACAGCACGTGCCTTAGAAGGTATACCCTTAGCGTATAAAGATAACTTTTGCACGAAAGATGTGCGCACAACATGCGGATCAAAAATACTTGAAAATTTTGTACCACCTTACGAAGCAACGGTTACAGATAATTTAAATAACCAGGGTGCGATTAACCTTGGCAAATTAAACATGGATGAATTTGCTATGGGGTCGGGGAATATCCACAGTGCATATGGGCCTGTGATAAATCCATGGAAGTCAACAGAAGACCCAAGTAAAAAGCTTGTTCCCGGTGGTTCATCTGGAGGGTCTGCGGCTTCTGTTGCAGCAAATATAACAATGGGCGCTTTGGGATCTGATACAGGCGGATCTATTCGCCAACCTGCATCTTTTTGCGGTATCGTCGGTATTAAACCAACATACGGGCTTTGTTCACGTTACGGTATGATTGCTTTTGCATCATCGCTTGATCAAGCAGGTCCACTTGCACGAACTGTTGAAGATACAGCGCTTATTTTGCAGCACATGGCTGGATTTGACCCAAAAGATGCCACATCTATTGATGTTAAAATTCCAGATTATACGAACAATATTAATAAGAATATTAAAGGGTTAAAAGTTGGCGTTCCAACAGAGTATTTAGAAGGCTTACATCCTGATGGTCAGGCACTTGTTCAAAAAGGCATTGAATGGCTAAAGGCTGAGGGTGCTGAAATTAAAGAAATTTCTTTAAAAACAACTCCCCTTGCATTACCTGTATATTATATTATAGCACCTGCTGAAGCGTCTTCTAACTTAGCACGCTTTGATGGTGTCCGTTATGGAGAGCGTGTTAAGGGTGATTCATTAGATGAAATGTATGCCAATAGCCGTGAAGAAGGTTTTGGTAAAGAAGTAAAACGCCGCATTATGATTGGTACGTACGTGCTATCTGCAGGGTATTACGACGCGTTTTATACAAAAGCATTAAAAATAAAACATTTAATCACAGAAGATTTTAATAAAGCCTTTTATGATGTAGATGTGTTATTAACACCAACCACGCCAACGGCAGCATTCGGTATTGATGAAAAAATTACAGATCCTGTTACCATGTATCTAAACGATGTTTATACAGCAACAGCAAACTTAGCAGGCATTCCTGGTATTTCTGTTCCAGCAGGACTTGATCATAATGGATTGCCTTTAGGACTGCAATTATTAGGACCACGTTTCAGTGAACAATTATTATTTAATGCTGCAAGCATTATTGAAGATGGAGCAGAATTTAAAGGGTTAAGGGGATAATTATATGTCAAATTTAATTAAGGGCCGTACCGGTTTATGGGAAGTGGTCATTGGTTTAGAAATTCATGCCCAAGTATCATCAAAAGCAAAACTTTTTTCAAATAGTGGAACAGCCTTTGGTGCTGATCCGAATACTCAGGTTAGCTTTGTAGATGCAGGAATGCCAGGCATGTTGCCCGTTATTAACAGCTATTGCATAGATCAAGCCATTAAAAGTGGTTTAGGATTAAATGGCAAAATTGAAAAGGTTTCTATTTTTGATCGTAAGAATTATTTCTATGCTGATTTACCAACTGGCTATCAAATTTCACAGTTTTATCACCCCATTGTGACCGGTGGGTATGTTGATATTGATTTAGATGAAAATACAACAAAGCGTATTCATGTAACACGCTTGCATATGGAACAAGATGCTGGTAAAAGTACACATGATTTAAGCCCAACAGAATCATTTATCGATCTAAACCGTGCCGGTATTGCGTTGATGGAAATTGTATCAGAACCTGAAATGCACTCTGCCAAAGAAGCACAAGAGTATGTAAAAAAAATTCGCTCTATTTTGCGCTATTTAGGTACTTGCGATGGCAATATGGATGAAGGCAGTTTTCGTGTTGACGTAAACGTTTCTCTCCATAAACCTGATACACCATTTGGTGATAGAGCTGAAATTAAAAATATTAACTCTGTTAAATTTGTGGGTCAGGCAATTGAATATGAAATTGTTCGTCAACTTGGCATTATTGAAGACGGAGGTTCCATCGTTCAAGAAACACGTTTGTTTGACCCCGTTAAAGGTGAAACACGTTCTATGCGATCGAAAGAAAATGCGCATGATTACCGTTATTTCCCCGATCCAGATTTAAAACCATTAATATTAACAGATGAACGTATTGCAAAAGCACGCTCAGAAATGGTTGAATTGCCAGATGCTAAGAAAGCCCGCTTTATGACGGACCTAGCCCTAACGGCTTACGACGCCGATGTTTTAGTTGTAGAGAAAAAAACAGCCGATTTTTATGAAAATATTTTAGCTGCATCAAAATCAAAAGATAAAAAGCTAGCCGCAAAACAAATTGCAAACTGGCTAACATCTGAAGTATTTGGGGCGATGAACCGCTCTGGTATTGCGGAATTAGACAAAATTCCGTTTAAGTCAGACTATTTAGCAGAGCTTGTTGACCTGATTCTGGGCGGCACAATTTCAGGTAAAATTGCAAAAGACGTGTTCGCTAAAATGTGGGAAACGGGTGACAACCCTAATATGATTATTGAAAAGCAAGGGTTAAAACAGGTTTCAGATCCAAAAGAAATTGAAGATGCGGTTGCTAAAGTTTTAGCACGCTCTACTGCGCAATTGGAAGAATACAAAGCCGGTAAAGAAACATTGTTTGGCTTTTTTGTAGGGCAAGTTATGAAAGACATGAAAGGAAAAGCAAACCCTGGTTTGGTGAATGAAGCCTTAAAAAAGGCATTGTCATAAATGGTTGATGTGATCGCGATAGATGGCCCAGCTGGTGCTGGCAAGGGTACGATTGCAAAGTTTTTATCACAAAAACTAAAGTTCCCTTATATTGATACAGGCTTGTTTTATCGTGCCCTTGCCTTTAAAGCATTAAGTGCGCATGTGCCGTATGACAATGAAGTCATGCTGATTGATTTAGCTGAATCTGTTTGCTTGAATGATCTTAAAAATGATTTGCTACGGGACGAATCTGTTGCAAGTGTTGCATCAAAAACCTCTGTCCATCCACGCATCCGTGAGATTTTAACGCATAAAATGCGATCAGAAGCGCTACGTATTGCGGAAGGATACGGCGGTGTTATTTTAGATGGCCGCGATGTTGCAACAACCATTTTTCCAAACGCCACAACCAAACTTTTTATAACAGCTGATGAAAATACGCGGGAGCAACGCCGTTTGCATGAAATGCAAAAAATAGGCCTTATGGTAAAATGTGGCGCTATATCTGAACGTGATAAACGCGATCAATCCAGAAAGATGTCTCCTTTAAAAATAGCAGAAGATGCACATACAATTGATACGACAAATTTATCAATAGAAGAAGCATGCGCTAAAGCACTATCCTGTATTTAGAGCGTCAAAAAAGAGTCATTAATACATCGCGGGTAAGTATTATGGTATTAATCTGCAAAATGCAGGCAATCTTCTTTTCGAACAAAATATAGTCATTCCAAAAACAAGCCATATGCAGTATGCTAAGTCATAAAACAATTATATTATGTCCTATAGTTTAAACTTACGTCACCGTGTTCGTTTGTTTGTAAAAGATGACGGCACTAAAATATCTGCCAGTCGTCATTTTAAAGTCAGTTTATGGTGTGTAAAT
>CAZTIE010000070.1:0-7772 GCA_964613645.1 uncultured Verrucomicrobiales bacterium | reverse complement strand
ATATGACAATGCTTACTACCACGTCATGAATCGAGGAGCAGGGCGGAAAAATATATTCCATGATGATATCGATCGAAAAAACTTTTTAAGTTTGATTGATGAAGCTCACAAACAATTTGGGTTAGAGGTGCATGCCTATTGCCTGATGGATAATCATTATCATCTCTTGATTAAAACACCTCGAGCGAATCTTAGCCGGATCATGAGACATATTAATGGGGTATATACACAGCGTTATAATCGTAGACAAAAAACAGATGGTGCTTTGTTCCGAGGGCGTTATAAAGCGATCTTAGTTGATTCAGATGCGTATCTCTTGCATTTATCTAAATACATTCACCTTAATCCAATGTCAGCTCATTTAGTGGAAACACTCGAGGAATACCCATGGTCCAGTTATCGTGCTTACATTGGGAAAAGCATCTTGCCAGGTTGGTTGTATCAATCGGAGGTCTATGGGCAGGTAGGTAATGCATCTAATAATAAGGCCGAGGCGTATCGTTTGTTTATGAATAACCAGGAGATATGCGATGATCTTCTTGAGTTTTATGGTAAACAACGGTTACAACCGGTGTTGGGTGATGACTTATTTATAAGCAAGCTTGAATTAATCCAATTACCCGAAGAAACCCCTCGGCAAGAGCGTATTATCCAACGTCCAGCGATAAGCCGAATTCTCCCAGAAGTTGCAGATGTGTTTGATGTTCAGGTTGATACATTATTAGAGCTGAAGAAGGGGCGGGGTCGACAGAATACACCAAGAAAAATTGCCATGTATATTGCTCAAAAGCACGGTGATTATCGATTAAATGAAATCGCGGATGTATTTGGATTGGCGCATTACGGAGGTGTATCGAGTGCAATTCATAGCCTTTCTGAAATATTAAATACGGATATTTTGCTTCTTGAGAAGATGAATAATATTATAAAGAGATTCGACCCCTAGACTTCTATATTTTTTGATATTTTTATATAGTACTAGTATAGTAGGATTGTAGTAGGTATTGAATAAATAGATTAAATAAAACCTAGTCTAGTAGGATTTATTATGGCGAAAAACATAAAAAAACAAAATATACCTAACTTGGACCAAGCATTAACGCCAGAGTTATTAGGGCAGGCAATTCATGCAAGGCGTACACAGAGCAATTTAAGCATCGAAGATGCTGCGAGCTTTTGTGGCGTTGCGAAACAAACATTCATGAACATAGAGCATGGTCAGCATACGAGTCAATTAGATACGATATTAAAAATTTGCTCAACATTGGGCATCAAATTATTTATTCAGCCGTGGCAGCTTGACGATGAGGTGCTCAATGTCTGGCAGTGAATATAGTTTAGATGTTTATTTAGGCACAAAAATTATCGCTAGATTAAGGCTCATCCAAGATCAATTGACTTGGCAATATACCGAGGCCTGGCGCGAAAAAGGCTACGCAATATCACCTCATATATCACTTGATGGTGATATTCCTCCATTAAATGTTCAGCGATTTTTGCGTAATTATCTGCCCGAAGGGCAAGGTTTAGAAGAATTGCTTCATGCGTTTAATTTGAGTAAATATAATACGTTTGGATTGGTTCAGGCGTTAGGTTTAGATGTTCCAGGAGCATTGGTCATGCTCATGCCCACGCAACATATGCCTCTTACGCAATTTTTTCGAGAAATTTCTAATAATGAGTTAGAAGAGCGCTTAAATACACGAGATGAGTTTAATTTACTTGTTTGGGATCAAAAACCACGTCTTTCTGTTGCAGGTGTGCAAGCCAAAATCAACGTCTTACTCAATGATGAAAATCAACTGGGTTTTGGTGAAGGTGGATTATGTTCGACCCATCTACTTAAATTTGAAAAACAAAAATATGCTCATTTAGTATTAAATGAATTTATTTCGATGAGGCTTGCTCAATTTTGTGGCTTAAATGTAGCCAATGTAGAGCTAAAACGTTATGGAAAACATCAAGCGCTCTTAGTTGAGCGTTTTGATAGGAAATTTATTTCGATGGAAGATGTTAAGCGCCGTCATGTTATTGATGGCTGTCAGGCTTTAAATTTGTCCCCGGATGATAAATATGAAAGAAATTTTGGAAGTGGGCAGGATGTAGCGCATATTCGAGATGGGGTGAGTTTGGTCCGGTTATTTAAGTTTGCTGAGCAATGCCTTAATCCAGCTTTGGTTAAACAACAGATGCTGGACTGGGTGTTGTTTAATCTTATGATTTTTAACTGTGATGCGCATGGTAAGAATATTAGTTTTTTTGTAGGGCCTGCGGGGATTGATTTAGCCCCATTTTATGATCTTGTGAATATAAAAATGTATCCTGATTTTGATCAAGAGATGGCTATGGGATTGGGGGATGAGTTTGATATGAGTCAGGTTCATGCTTATCAGTTAGCTGATTTTGCTGATACGTGTCGATTGCCTCGTTTATTTGTGGCTAAACGATTAAAGCATGTGATAAAAAAACTACTTCTGCCTTGGCCGGATGATATTGACCATGTTGTGCGTCATGAGGTCGAGAGCCGTTATTTACAGCGCTATCAATCCCTGGTTACAGAGCGGTGCGAATATTTGCTGGCAGAAGCAGATGATATTACAGGAATGTCGATCTAGCGTACCCAGGGGTCAAATCTCTTTATATTGGTATGAAGGAAATGTTATTTCAATTGTGTTCTTCCGGTGACGGCGGTATGACGAGCTCTATTTAAGTTGCTAAATTCGCACCTGTTTTAACGATCTTAACGACAGGAGCAACCACGATGATCAAGAATAATAATGTTACGCCGATTTCATCAGCGTCCAACAATAACACCGTCACTCTAGAAAACGTTCTTCAAGCCCTGCAAGCATGGCGAGATACCAAAACCCCTAATAATCGCACTATCCCGGCCGAGATCTGGGATCAGATTTTTTGCTTAATTGAGGGCCCTACATTAAGACCTCTGCGCTGAGAAGCCACCGGAAGCAATTTATTACGCAATATGTTTTTATTGATCCATCCCGGAATACCATGGCTTCACATGATGATCGCTGTTTAGGCTAATTATAATCGCTGCTCATTAACCCCGCCCGTAGCTGCATTTTTTGAATACAGCTGGCCTTTTTATGTCAATAAATGAAGTTCCTAAAATATTTGTGTGTCGATTATTTTGGATTTTTATCCAAATAATGCTTTCAATTTTAAGCTACAATGTTAGAATGCTTGAAATTAAGTAGCTACTCCATGATAAATAGGAACTTCTAAAATGTCTGAAAAAAGTATCCCAAAGGTTCCGAAAGCTATTGAAGTGCCTTTTATGGCGGTTGTTACAATTTTAGAAAAGTTATGTGATGAAAAGCTTAATAGGGAATATTTCGATTTGGCGATTGAGTTGGCTGCTAAGATCGCCAGAAAACGTCCATCCCCATTTCTATCTGGTAATAGTAAAACTTGGGCTGCAGGTATAATTCATGCCCTTGGGATGGTTAATTTTTTATTCGACAAGACACAATCGCCGCATTTATCATCTAAAGCTCTCTGTGATTGGTTTAATTTGGGACAAAGCACTATTGGCGGAAAAAGCAAAACCATTCGTGATATGTTTAAAATATATCAACTCGACCCTAAATGGTCTTTACCAAGCAGGCTTGATGCTAATCCAATGGCCTGGATGATATCAATCAATGGTTTTATTCTTGATGCTAGACATGTAACTCGAGATATTCAGGTAGCTGCATACCAGGCGGGTTTAATCCCATACATCCCTAGTGATAGGAATGTATGAATTCTACGAACGAATTTAGGCTGTCAGAATGAGCAATGAAAAAATAAGCAAACCAAATTCAGATAATATGCTTCATGACAGCCCTGATGTGCTAATTAAAGATGTCAGTACACTTATTGATGAGGCGAGAGCTCATATTGCCCATGAATATAATTCAACTCAAGCGCTACTTTGTTGGTTTATTGGCAAACGGATTAATGAGGAAATATTAAAATCTGAACGAGCTGAATATGGAGAGACTATCGTTGTGTCCTTGTCAAAACACTTGGCTTTAAGCTATGGCAAGGGTTATAGTCGACCCAACCTGTTTCGAATGATCAAATTTGCTAAGGCATTCCCCAATCGTGACATTGTCTCGACGCTGTCGAGACAATTGACCTGGTCTCATTTTGTCTTAATCTGTGCTATCGATGATGACTTGAAACGTGATTTTTATGCTGAAATGTGCCGTGTTCAGCGCTGGACTGTTCGTGCATTGCAAAAACAGCTTAAAGGTATGTTGTATGAACGGATAGCACTAAGTAAACAACCTGAAAGCGTTATTAAGTATCAATTAGACAAACTTAATAACACAGATGAAATGACGCCAGATCTAACGTTTAAAGATCCCTTTAGGCAAGTCATTCGAGGCATGTTTGGTTTTAGAGAACCAACGGATGCAGATAGCATCGCTTTTATACATTGGTGTATATACGAACTGTTGCCAAAAATGCCGCAAGAGCATGAAATAAAAACTGCGCTGAGAATTTATTATCAATTGGCCAAGATAGAACCATTTTCTGACAAGCAGCAAGCACGTTACATTGACTCCGCCAAAAAAAAATTTGAAACAAACTTATTTAATAAAATAGGTGGTCATTTAACTTCCAAAAATAGAGCGTTTATAGATCATCTTCTTAACGGTGCTACCGTTGATGACGATTTAACTACAAAGTCACGATCTAAGGAAATAAATTTAAATACCCTTAAAAAGGGGATCCCTGGCGCCAAACTTAATCATGTTCAATTTGCTGTGGAAAAATATAAATCCATTCGAACCTTGTGGTTGCCGGATAGTATTACAACAGGTATCTCAAGAAAGATATTACTCAAATATTATGAGCGCATCATGGCCTATTCACCGAGCCATATCAAAGAGCTTGATGAATGCGCTAAATATGCCATGGTCACTATATTTTGTCATATTCGTTCAGGGTTCTTAGCAGATAGCCTGGGTGATTTATTTGTCAAACTGGTTAGGAAGATTGAAAAGTCTTCTGAAAGTTATGTTAATAAAACCTTGGTTAACAAAGATACCATCTATCCGGTGGTTGATATCGAAACCCTGAGACAATTAAAAGAGGATTTAAGCCAGCGTGGTAACTGGTATAAAAAGCAAGTTCGACTTAAAATGCGCTCCCTCTATTCATATGGTAGTAGAACGGATCTTCTCGATTTATTAACACTTTTAAAGTTTAATGCTCGAGACAACGAGGACGTGGCATTACTTGCTGCAGTTAATTTTATTATCAAGCATCGGAATACACCAGGAGACACATACAAAAGTGATGATAAAGTTCCATTAGCTCATGTCATTCCTAATCACTGGCTTGATTTTGTTGTTGAAAATCGTGAGATTTCTATAAATGCGAGGTCATTAATTTCGACAATTCTTCAGTTCAAGAATGATCTTGGCGATTACACCACACTTTTACCAGTAGCTTGCATAGTTTTGTCGCGTTACATATCTCTTCTTCAATTCCATCAAAAACACTCTGTTTGTAATAAATTCAATTATGAAATGGTTGTTTGCAGTGAAGTAAGGAAAAAACTTACCTACAAAGGTATTTGGATCGATGAGGGTTATCGCTATCGTGACCCCAAAAAGGATTTACCTCCAGATTTTGAAGAAAATAAAGCAAAATATTATAAAGAATTAGGTCTTCCAATTGATGTAAGAGAATTTATAAATCCTCTTAAAGATGAAGTGGGTAATGCTTTATCATCATTGAATGAAACCATTTTAGCCAATGATAAGGTAACGCTTTCAAATAAAAATGGTGGCCATATAAAAATAAGCCCATCCTTACCTCAAAAATTACCAGAAAATATTGTCGATTTACACAATGAAATTATCAAAAGATGGGGGCACATCAACCTTATAGACGCTTTTAAGGAAGCCAATATCCGTATAGGTTTCACGCGCCATTTAGAAACGGTCGGAAAATATTCTAATCTAGATACGAATAATCTTGTGATGCGGTTATTACTAAGTTTATATTCCATTGGCAGTAACACTGGGTTAAAACGAATAAGTATTGCTAATCCTGATGCTAATGAAACCGAGCTCCAATATGTCAAACGCCGATTTATAAATCCAACCAACGTCAAACTGGTGATCAGAGAAGTGATTAATGCGGTAATCAAGGTTCGCGATCCAGCTATTTTTGGCAAGGCCACAACAACTGTTGCATGTGATTCAAAGAAACTGAATTCATGGGATCAAAATCTAATGACCGAATGGCATGGTCGTTATAAAGGCCATGGTGTTATGGTTTATGGGCATGTTGATACCAATGCACTCTGCATTCACTCACAAAGCAAGACGTGCACATCCTCTGAAGTAGGCGCCATGATTAAAGGCGTACTTGAGCATAGCACAAAGATGGATCTCAAAGCGGCTTATGTGGATACACACGGCCAAAGTACGATTGGATTTGGCAAAGCGTCTAATGATCGGCATCGAGGATTTTACCCATGACAGAGACCAATCGAACGTCAGTCAAAGAAAAAGCGAAGCAATTAATCAAGCTGCTTAAATCTGAAAATCCTGACTATAACTACTTAAGGGAGGTATTCAGGCAAGTCAGAAAAGAATTGAATGTACAGATTAATACTGGTGCTCCTAAAAAACTACCTCAGGTTCCAACAGAAGAAGAGATTGCTAAATATTACGAAGCGGTGTGGAAATCACGCAATATGCAGCATGTAGTTATGATCAAAACGCTACTTTACACCGGGGTTCGGGTAACAGAGCTAATACATATTAAATTATCTGATATTGATTTTGAGCGATGTCAAATGAGAATCAATGAAGGTAAGGGTAAAAAAGATAGGATAGTTCCGTATCCTAATGGATTTAGGGAAATATTAGCTATTCATGTTGATAATTCGAAGAAAAATAAACAAACCTATTTATTTGAGTCGACATGGAAAAAACCATATACAGACCGTGGGATTAGAAAAATATTGGCACAATACACAGAAAAAGCGGGGATAGAGCACTCCATATCACCTCATAAATTAAGACATTTTTTATTTACTTGGATGAAAAGACAAGGTGTAGATGATGCGCTATTACAACCCTACTCAGGTCATGAAAGTCGCCAATCGCTTGAAATATACTCAAAACTTTCATTAGATGATGCTCAGCCAGTTTATGACAGTAAAATAAAAGACTTCCCTGTTTGAAAAGTGGCTTCTGGTGGCTTCTCAGCGCAGAGGTCTTAATGTAGGGCCTATAAGGGGAAGCCCATTGGGCAATGTAACACGAAGGCCTGGAAAAAAGCGTTAGAGCGTGCAGGAATAGAAAATTTTCGTTGGCATGATCTGAGGCATACCTGGGCAAGTTGGCATGTTCAAAGTGGAGCGAGCTTACAAGAGTTACAGCAATTGGGTGGATGGTCTAGTTTTGAGATGGTGTTACGTTATGCGCATCTTTCAAGTGATCATTTAAGAAGTGCTGCGAATCGAATAGGCATCTATGATGCAGTTAAAGGTAGAAGTGAAAAGATAAAAAAATTAAAAAGTGTGACAAATTTGCTACATGGTATTTTTTAGGGCTTTTTGGCTTAGGTGAAAGTGACGTAACTACTTGATTTAATTAGGATAAATGGTGCGCCCGGAAGGATTCGAACCTCCGACCCTCTGGTTCGTAGCCAGATACTCTATCCAACTGAGCTACGGGCGCACTGTTTTGCATGAACCTGGCGGAGAGAGAGGGATTCGAACCCTCGATGGAGGTTTT
>CAZTIE010000069.1:0-7914 GCA_964613645.1 uncultured Verrucomicrobiales bacterium | reverse complement strand
CCATCAATACGCAGAACTTGTGACGCACCAAGACATGGAAACGTGGTTAAACTGCCATCAAAAAGCGTTTCTATTCTTTGGTGGGGTTCCGAGGAAAGTGATTATTGATAATCCAAAATGTGCTGTAACCGTTATTCACTCTCATTTCTATAGCACAGAAAATCCGATAAAGCCTAAAAATAGCGATTTTAATTTTGAAAATGGTGCACCCAAGGGGATTCGAACCTCTGACCTTTGCCTCCGGAGGGCAACGCTCTATCCAGCTGAGCTATGGGTGCATAAAAATATATTACTAAGATCGCATATTATACATAAATGCGCAATAAAACATAAATTTTCTTGATTTTTTGCTCTATTGCGAGTAAAAAGACAAGTGTATATACAATGATTAGATATGATAAATGCAGACCTTTCTTGATTTTGAAAAAAATGTAGCAGAGCTTAACAGTAAAATTGAAGAATTACGCCTTATGGCTAACTCAAAAAATGTTAATGTTGCAGAAGAAGTTATGAAGCTGGAGAAAAAATCAGAGAAAGCTTTGACAAAAATATACGCAGAATTAACACCATGGCAAAAAGTTCAAGTTGCACGCCATCAACAAAGACCAAAGTTTTTTGATTATTTAGACGCCCTGTTTACTGATTTCATGCCGCTTGCAGGGGATCGCACCTTTGGAAACGACTATGCTTTAATTGGAGGCATAGCACGCTTTAATGGACGATCTGTTGTGGTTATGGGCCAACAAAAAGGAATAGATACAGAAAGTCGTTTGCATCATAATTTTGGCATGCCGCGTCCGGAGGGCTACCGCAAAGCCAAACGCTTAATGGAGCTTGCTAATCAATTTAAAATGCCAATTTTAACTTTTGTGGATACAGCAGGTGCCTACCCTGGTTTAGATGCAGAGGAGCGCGGCCAAGCGGAAGCCATTGCACGTTGCATAGAAACATCTTTCAACCTAACAGTACCTATTATTTCATGTATTATTGGTGAGGGTGGATCTGGTGGTGCTATCGCTATTGCCTCAGCCAATTGTGTACTTATGCTAGAACACTCTATTTATTCTGTTATATCGCCTGAAGGATGCGCATCCATTTTATGGAAAAGTGCAAACCGCACAAAAGATGCTGCAACGGCACTTAAATTAACAGCGCAAGATTTGAAAAAACATAAAATCATTGACGCTATCATTCCAGAGCCGCTAGGCGGTGCCCATCGCAACATGTTGGTTATGACCGAACGTACACGTGAAGTCCTTGCTTTAAAACTTAAAAACCTCTCTCAACTTTCTGGCCAACAATTAAAACAAAGCCGTCGTCAAAGATTTATTGATATTGGTGATAAAGACCTCTAGAATATAATGTTATGGATGACATTCTCAATGAAAAATTTCAACGCCGCACATTAATTTTAGGTGGCATACAGGGCGGCCTATTTTTAGGCCTTGTTGCCAATTTATATCGCCTTCAAGTTTTAGAAAACAAACACTACAAAAACTTATCTGATAAAAATCGCATTCATAATTTTCTGATTTTGCCGGATCGCGGCCTTATTGTTGATCATAAAAATATTATTCTTGCGCAGTCCAAAAATACTTACATTGGTTATTTTGATCGTGCTCAGGTACAAAACATCCCCGTATTAGTAGAGAAACTTAAGCAGCATATCACTTTAAATGAACAAGATGAAAAATGGATTTACAAACAACTAAAAACGAAAACAAAAATTGAACCTATTATTATTAAAGAACAACTAACGTACGAAGAAGTATCAAGACTTGAATATTTTTTATCCGACTTAACAGGTGTTTATACTGATAATATTCGATCTCGTGAATACGTAAACCCCCACCCTTTTGCACATGTTTTGGGCTTTGTATCGTCTGTTGCACAACACGAAAAGACAAAAAACAACACTCTATTAATGGCACCTGGTTTTCGCACAGGAAAAACGGGTGTTGAAAAATTTTATAACGAAACGCTTGTTGGTACACCTGGTGCAAAAAAAGTAGAAGTTAATGCTTATAGAAAAGTCATTCGTACTTTAGCACATGAAAAAAGTACACCTGGTGATAATTTAGTGTTAAATATTGATTCTCACCTACAAACAAAGGTATATGATCTATTAATGAAACATAATTCAGGTGCCTGCGCTGTTATGGATGTGCAGACAGGCGCGTTACGTGCATTTGCATCAGCACCTGGCTTTGACTCCAATTTATTCGTTAACAAAATTTCATATCAAGATTGGAACGATCTTTCTAACAATATCCATAGACCCCTTATCAATAAATTAACATCAGGATTATACGCACCTGGGTCAATTTTTAAAATGATCGTTGCCTTAAGTGCCTTGGAAAAAGGTCTTATCACACCCACTGAACACGTTCACTGCCCCGGGCAC
The DNA here is from genome assembly GCA_964613645.1 of uncultured Verrucomicrobiales bacterium. GTDB lineage: Bacteria > Pseudomonadota > Alphaproteobacteria > Paracaedibacterales > UBA11393 > UBA11393. The sequence goes on along the minus strand of CAZTIE010000069.1, from coordinate 5,510 downwards.
TACGATGTAAACAACCATAAATTTCACTGCTGGACTTGGAAAAAAGGCGGGCACGGTTATGTTAATTTAATAGATGCCATTGCATCATCATGCGATGTTTATTTTTATAAACTTGCCAACAAATTGAAAGTTGATCACATTGCAAGTATGGCCAAACGTTTTGGTTTTGGTGAAAAAACAGGGCTTGAAATTGCACATGAAAAATCAGGGCTTATGCCAACTGCAGCATGGAAAAAAGAAAAATATGGGAAACGCTGGTCTATGGGTGAAACCGTTAATGTCACCATTGGACAAGGGGCAGTATTATGCACGCCTATGCAACTTTTACGTATGATGGCAGCACTGGTCAATGGTGGCAAACTTGTAACGCCACGACTTGCTGCCAGTACAGAAGAGCAATCAAGCATTATCAATGTTAACCCCCAGCACTTAGAAATTATCAAGCAAGGAATGTACAACGTTTTAAACCATACTTCTGGAACGTCATTTAGCAGCAGAACAAAAAATAAGAACTTTGAAATTGGGGGTAAAACAAGCACCACGCAAGTTGTCCGTATTACTGAAGAGCAACGCAAAAAGGGCATCACAAAAAACAGTCGTTGGGACTTACGGGATCATGCATTTTTTGCAGGATACGGCCCAACAAGCGACGCTAAATTTGCAACAATTGTATTTATAGAGCATGGAGAATTTGGCAGCAAAGCAGCAGCCCCCATTGGGCGTGATGCATTATTATTAGCACAGGAATATCTTGGATGATTGAAAATTTTCATAAACTAAAGCAATTACCAGGGACATTAATAGGTATTATTTTAATCATTTCAGGCCTTGGTATTCTTATGCTTTATTCTGCTGCAAACGGTAGCTTTCAGCCATGGGCCTTTAAACAACTTTTACGTTTATGTGTTGGGCTTTTGTTAATGGTGATCGTCGCTTTAATTGATATGCGAACCTGGATTGCAAGTGCATATTTTTTTTATGCAGCAACCTTAGCTTTACTGGTATTTGTCGAGCTATTAGGCTTTGTTGGGATGGGAGCACAGCGATGGATTGACCTTTACATCTTCAACTTGCAGCCCTCAGAACTGATGCGTTTAGCACTTCTTTTGGCGCTGGCTCGCTATTTTTATACAGCTGATTCCAGAGAGTTACGCAACTGGCGCTTTTTAGTACCTCCCGTCATTATGATTATTTTACCAGTAGCACTTGTATGCAGGCAACCTGATCTTGGAACGGCGTTACTATTAATGATGGGGGCAGCATCAATTTTATTTGTAAGTGGCATTCACTGGGGGTATTTCCTTGGTGTTGGCTGCACGGCCCTTGCCAGTGTGCCTGTGCTATGGTCTTTCCTGCACACCTATCAAAAAAACAGAATTTTAAATTTTCTAACCCCAGAGCGCGACCCCATGCGAACAGGCTATCATGTTGTACAATCTAAAATTGGACTAGGATCTGGAGAGATCACCGGCAAGGGCTTTTTACAAGGCACACAAAGCCACCTGAATTTTTTACCAGAAAAGCAGACTGATTTTATTTTCACAATGTATGGGGAAGAATTTGGATTTCTAGGTTGTATCTTTTTAATTGCACTATATTGTATATGGTTACTGGGAAGCTTAGAAATTGCGTTAAATTGTAAACATAGATTTGGACAGTTATTAGGTGTTGGCATTACAATTAGTTTTTTCGTCTATGTATTTGTAAATATGGCCATGGTTATGGGCTTACTTCCTGTTGTGGGCATCCCCCTGCCATTTTTTTCGTATGGTGGAACAGCATTAATAACACTGCTTATATCGCAAGGTGTATTATTTTCAGTTCATATCCACACAAAATTGCGGGGACAAAGCATTTTTTAACGAAGGTTTCATACTGCTGTTCAAAACACCATCTGATTGATGATATTCATATAACCTTAAAATATGCTAACCTTAAGTTAGCTTTCTTATTTAAATATCTATTACCCTCATGAAGCAACTTGCGCTTTTCTTTTTTGTATTGACACTACATCAGACTTTTTCTCATCAAGGTAAATGCCACAATCGTTCCCCGCAACGGTTAGAATCAAACATGTTAAGTATCAAAGCAACGTACTTAACGTATGAAACAACGACAAATACCTATACTGCAAAAGAACATGTGCATATCATACAGCCCTTAACGCTAACGACACATCGTGAATTATTTGCTGATACCATCATGTATAATAAACAAAATAATACCGTAAAAGCTATTGGCCATGTAATTCTAAAGGATGAAACGGGAACCATTAGCTATGCAGACTCTCTAGAAGTTACTGATACACTAAAAGATGGCATCATTGAATCTTTACGTATGCTCACAAAAGATAATGAACGTATTTTATCAAGCAAGGCCACACGAAAAGATGGCATGACAACGCAGTTTTATAATGCAAGCTACACACCCTGCAACGTATGCAAAGATGAAAACGGATTTTGGCAATTAAATGCATCGGAGGTTGAACATGATAAAGACGCTCAAACTATCTACTACTATAATGTTACGCTCACTTTAGGAAGCATCCCCATCTTTTATGCGCCTTATTTTAGTCACCCCGACCCAACTGTCAAAAGGAAATCGGGATTACTATTTCCCTCTTTTGGAAACGGCTCTGAAACAGGCATATACGTTAGCCAACCCTATTATTATGCTATCGACAATACATCAGATCTAACATTAACGCCAACGTTTATGTCAAAAGAAAATCCTTCCACAGCGCTTCAATACCGTAAAAATTTTATAGATGGATCCTTTGAATTGTCGGGAAGCTATCATAGGCAAAAAAAGAAATTAGCATATTCCCCTCCCGAAACACCCATGAATCAACCTGGAAAGATAACACAAAACAGGTGGCACTTATTTTCTAACCTAGAGTATGATATTGACACAAAACAACGATTCAAATTAAAAATAAATCGTGCAAGTGATACAACATATCTTTCTCTTTATCCGTTTAGCGAGCATAACTATTCGAATACATTTAGAGCGAATCGAAACTTAACCTCGCATATTAGTTATGAACATTTTAATGATAATACCTATTCAACAGTTAAAGGTGTGACTTACCAGACAGACAGACCTAAAACAACACCTATTGTTCTGCCACATGCTGAGCAGCATTTTTTTTCTAAAGATAAAATACTTGATGGTTTTTACACGCTCGATACAAGTTTTATCGGCCTAAAAAGAGAATGGGGCGTTCCTGGCATTTACGCAAAAGATACAGGGCGATTCTCAATCAAAGGCGTTTGGGAAAGATTATTTTTACAAGATGATGGCCACCTATTTGGCATAAATTTACAATTACGCCAAGACTTGTACTATACAAAAGGATTTAACAAACACAAATCGGCATCAGAAACAAGTCCACAGCTTTACGCACTTCAACGCAACAACAAAAAAACAACAGGCCGTTTTTACCCGCAACTTGCACTTGACTGGCGTTACCCTCTTGCACATTATAATGAAAGTTGCTCTTACATTATTGAACCAAAAGCAATGTTTGCAATAGCGCCTAGATCTGCAGGATCACGTTTTGTGCCAAATAACGACTCAAGAACTTTTACGCTTGATGATACCACCATTTTTCGTGCTAACCGTTTTGATGGCCTTGACCGCGTTGATTCAGGTAGGCGTATTGTATACGGTATTGATCAAAAAATTTACTGGGGATCGAATAGCACAATTCCATTAAAATCCGCGTCATGGTTCATCGGACAATCCAGACGCCTAGACAACCATCAAGTACTTGCAGATGCTGCAATGGGTGAAAATAAAAAATACTCAGACCTTGTCAACAGATTCAAAGTACAGCCTATCGATGATGTACACTTACGCGTACGTAATGCAGTTGATGTTAAAACACGTAAACAACGTTTTATGGAAATTGGTGCCCTTATTGGCAAACCAATGGCACAATTTTCCATTGGCTACGTAAAACTGGCAAGTAATAGCAATATTTATAAAACAAGTCTATCACAATTAAATTGGCAGTTTTCATCTAAAATAAACGATCAATGGTCCGTATCATACGCAGAAATACGAAACTTTCTGCATAGTACACACGCCCCCCTAAACCAATATGCAACCATTGCTTGGGAAAATGAATGTTTCAAATTTGAAACCGGTTTATTCAAATCACGCATTCAAATTAATGATATTAAACCAAGTACAGGTTTCTTGTTCCAACTCACATTTAAAAACTTAGGTAATTTCAATGCTTCATCAGCACCTAGGTACCCTAGTAGTATTTTAAGTCAGTTTTAGGTTATATATGAAAACAGGATGGATATTTTGCGACAGCGGAAAAGTTGGCTCACTCAAGCAAGCAGAAGCCTTAAGCGAAAAATTACAATTGAAGACACAAATTTTTGATGTCAACCTTAGCTTCCCCTGGCCTTACTTACCGCCACAAGCAGCATTCTTAAACATCAATCCATTGCCGCATATCATAAAACCTCCCTACCCTAATATCGTCATAAGCATAGGACGACAATCTGTTTTACCAACACTATATATGCGCAACTTTTCTAAAACAATTTTCATACAAGATCCAAAAATTAATCCAAAATTTTTTACCTGTGTCATCGCCCCACAACATGATAATTTATCTGCACAAAATGTGTTCAACATGACAGGATCATTGCACAACATATCGCCAGAATATATTGCAACCTTGCCCAACTCTAAATTTCAAAGTGAAAAACCGATTATTTCCATTTTTATAGGTGGCAATTCTAAACATGTGACATACACGGATGATATGATTCATGATATGTGCACAAACTTTAAAGCACTAGAACAACAAGGATATAACTTACTAATAACCCCATCGCGCCGGACACAAAGCGCACATGTTGATATTATTCAAAATTCACTGGGCAATACTGCCCTACATATATGGGATTTAAAGTCAGAAAACCCCTATCTAGATTATTTAAAAGCAGCATCGCACTTTATTGTCACAACGGATTCAATCAGTATGATGTCAGAGCTTTGCTCAACAGGGAAACCAACTTATTTAATTGATGTTGGCGTCACAAAACAAAAATTCCAAAGTTTTATCAAAAACTTATATAGGCTAAATGCTGCAAAGCCACTCGAGAATACATTAACTGACTTCACGCCACATGTATTAACAGATTTACAAGATTGCATAGAGAAAATAAAAGGATTTATCTAAGGCTACTTATTCTACCTGAAGTATAAACTTAAAAGACGACCAACAACAAAAATCAAACACCAGATAATAATGCTCGTAGAATGTTTTTGACAATGCTCCTTAAAATTCTGCCAAACAGTTGGATCATTTTGTGCTGACGAAACACCATATTTCATATAACTAACGTCTTCCTCTAAATATTGCTTCAAGCGCTTTGGATTGCTTGCTAATTCATACATTTCTTTAGCTGTTTCTTCATCAAGATTTAAGAGTATAGTCATTCCAAAAATAAACAACCTGTTATATAATGAAATAAAAAAGAGTT